>JBDSMR010000147.1:0-3871 GCA_039915735.1 Usitatibacter sp.
CCAGCGGGTAGTAGTAGCCATCGGGCAGGCCCTGGGCCTTCGCGGCGACGTACGCCTGGTGGAAATTGCGCAGGAAAACCGCGGCGAGGCTTTCGAGGTTGCCGATGCCCGAGCCGTGGTAGTTCCAAGCGGTGCACGAGGTCTGGTCGGTCTCGTCGAGGTACTCGACGTCCAGCCGGTTCATGAGCCAGAGCAGCGAAGCGGGATAACCGGGGATGTTGCCGCACTGGCCGCACGACTTGTGGTGCCAGAGGCGCTGCGTGGGGATCTTCTTGTCCCAGCCGTAGAGCGTCTTCGCCATCACCGGCGCGTGCGAGTCCTGGACGCGGTGCACCACGATCTCGCCCTCGCGCTCAAGCTGCCACATGACGTCGCGCACGTCCTCGACGCGGTCCTTCTGCGTCAGCATCGAGCGCTTGTCGATCTTCTGCTCGACCCACGCGGTGGCGACGCGCGCGTCCTCGGAGGAGAGCTTCGTGTCGCGCCATTCGGAGCCGTGGCCGGTGAATCGTTCGCCGGGATTGTCGATGGTCATTTCAGCCTCCTTGTGAAATCGGGCCCCCGCCTTCGCGGGGGCGACAGCCCGTCATTCCCACGCAGGCGGGAATCCAATCATTCATCCTTCTCATCTTCCTGCTCGTCGAGGAAGTCCTGCCAGTCCTCGCGCTTCTCGTCCATGATGTCGGTGATGACGTCGAACAGGTTCTCGTCGATCGTCGCCAACTGCTTCAGCACCCCGGTCTCTTCCCATATCGTGTAGAGCTCCACCGAGGTCTTGAGGTTGACCTCCCACGCGGTGGCGGTGGTATTGAGGGTGGGCATCGGGATCGCGCGGCGCAGGAGCTTCAGCGGCGCGTCGATCTTGGACATGTTCGGTCCCCAGTCGGCGAAATGCTCGGGGTTGATCATGTCCGGCGCAAGCTGGTTGCCGGTCGAGATGAGCTTGAGCATGACGCGCGAGAAGGGCCGCAGCACATTGCGGGCGGACTGCATGTTGTGCTTGATGGCGGCCTCGCGCATCAGCATGATCAGGCCCGCCGGGGAGTTCTCGAACGGGCAGCGGGCGGCGCAGGTGTAGCACTGCGCGCACGCCCAGATCTTCTCCTGCATCGCGTCGTAGATGCCCTCGAGGTTCTCGGTCCACAGCAGCTGGACGATCTCGCGGGGGCTGAAGTCGTAGTAGTGCGCCGCGGGACAGGTGGCGGTGCAGATGCCGCAGTTGAGGCAGCCGTTCAGCTCGTGGTCGTAGCGCAGGTCGGACTGGATGTCCTTGAAGATCTCTTCCAGCTTGGCGCGCGGCACGACCGGGGCGTCGGAGACGGGGTCTCCGACATGGTCCTGCACCCGGGTGGAAGTCGCGTGGTCCATTTGAAGGCGGCCGCGCTCAGTACGTCATGACCTTGCAGTCGTCGTTTTCCATGATCTGCTCGATCAGGTAGGCCCCGCCAATGATGCCCTCGCATTCCGGGATCAGGTCTTCCTTGGTCATGTCGAAGAGGTCGAGGTTCGGCGAGCAGCAATAGAACTTTGCCCCCGCCTCGTGTGCGTCCTTGATGAATTCGTACACCGACTTCGGAGAGCCTTGTTTCACGAAGAGTTTTTCCGCCACTCCCTTCCTCATGAGTCGACCGGCGGTGGCGGTGCAGATAACGTCCACCTCGTACTCCATGGCGGCGGCCACCGAGGCCTGGAAGATGGGTGCGCCCAGCTCTTCGCCGTTGCGCGGATCGGTGTTCGCCAGCACGATCACGAGCTTCTTCGCCATCATCCCTCCTGGGGGCCAGACTTATATATCAGCAAGTTCTAATATACCGCCGCGCGCGGCGCAGATGCAACCCCTTTCGGGCCAACGTCGCCGCGCCTACGCGCGCCGGACCGGAATGCTGTCCAGGCCGGTCACCGGCTCCATCCAGCCGGCAAGGCTTACGAGCCCGGTCATGAGCGGAACGAGCGCATCCTCGAGCTCGCGCTGCGCGGCGCGCAGCAGCGGCAGCGTCGCCTGCACGTCCGCGGGCGACTCCTCGAATTCCATGACCAGGTCTTCGACCATTGCGACCTTGAGGCCCGGGTGTGCGCTGAAGCCGATGGCGCGCGCTCCGATCCGCCATAACGCGGGCCGGCCATCGGAGTCGCGCGACAACACGTCCGCGCCCGGTGGCGGAAGCGCGCGGTCACGGCCATAGAGCGCGATCGGATAGTCCGTGGGAACGTAGCCGCCGAGCGCGTCGTCGCGGGTACGGGCCGCGCGCGCCACCGAGAATTCCAGCGGCGACCGTTCGCTTCCGCCCCCGGCGGCGATCGCCACGATCTGCGCACCCAGCCCGATGCCGACCAGCGGCCAGTTGCGGGCGAGGCATCCGCGTGCGAGCTCGATCTCCTCCTTCAGCGTGGGCAGGTCGCGCTCCCCGGCGCTGCCCCATGGGCCGCCTCCCAGAAGCACCAGGCCGTCGCGGACGGTGCCGGCGAGGGGCAGCTTGCCTTCGGCGGTGAAGGGCCTGCTGTAGGCGAAGCGCACGCCGCGGCCCTCGAGGTGGTCCTCGATCATGCCGAGATACTCGGCGGAGGTGTGCTGGACGACGTGGATGGTCTTCACGGAGCGCAGGCCAGTTCCACTGCGCCTTCGATCGCGCGCGCGAAGTCGTCGGGGGCAACGCTCAGCAGGCCCACGTTCGCGCCGGCGAAAAACGTCTTCACCATCGCACCCACATCGCCAACCTGGGCTCCTCGCAGCGCGCTTTCCAGGTCGAAGATGGTTCGCGGCGGGGCGACGAAGAAATCTCCCGTGACCAGGACCTCGCGGATGCGATCTCCGCGCGGCCCCTCGAGCCGAACGTATGCGGTGACGGTGCCTCCGGCTCCCGAATGACTGCCGGTGAAGACCTCGCCCGAAGCGCCGGGGTCGTCGATCTCTGCCACGAAGGCGTCGGTGCCGATTTCCTCGTCGTGGTAGCTGCGGGCGAGCGCTTCTTCCTGCTGCGTGATCTCGCCCGGCTGCGGCGCGATGCCCAGATGGCGCTCGAAACCCGTGAGCAGGGCGCGCTGCACGGCGGCGATTCCGGGCGCGGCGCCGAGGAGCTCCTTCAGCGTCACCACGCGCTGCGCGGCGCAATCGAGTCCGCGACGCGCGAGCTTCGCCTCGGGGACGTTGAGGGCCGCGACCATGCGCGCGGGGTCGAGGTCTATCAGCACCGTGCCCTGGTAGAAGAGCACGTCGCCGTCGAAGAAGCCGCCGGTGCCGCTCACCTTGCGGCCGTCGACCTCGATGTCGTTGCGCGGGCGGTAGCGGGCGTCGACGCCGAGCGTCGAGAGTCCCGCGGCGGCCGCCTCGCAGATCACCCGCGCGAGCTCGCCCAACGAGGCGATGCCGAGCGTGGCGCGATCGAACACCAGCGACCAGCCGAGCTGGCCCTCGTCGAAGTAGATCGCGCCCCCGCCGGTGATGCGGCGCACCAGGCCGATGCCCTGCGCACGGCAGTAGTCGACGCGCACCTCGCGTGAAAGTGCCTGGTGGCGCCCGATGAGCGCAGTAGGCGGAAAACGCAGGAAACGTATGGTGTCGGGTATCGCCCCGGACTTGCGCGAGTCGATCAGCGCCTGGTCGAACGCGATCTGCCGCCGTCCCTCGCGGATCCCGGTGTCGATCACCCGGAACGGCGCACGGCGTGCGCCCGCGCTCATTTCCTCTCGACGATGCGCAGCTGGCGCCGGATCTTGCGCACGTCGGCCTTGTCCGGCGCAAACGGAAAGCTCGCGATGTTGGACGGCGGCGAGTCGCCGTAGGGGCGGTCGCAGGCGGAGATGTCCTCGGCGAACTTGCCGGGGCAGCCCGAGGTCCGGAACGCGGTGCCCGCGTCGATCACGGTGTCGAGCT
>JBDSMR010000181.1:0-5039 GCA_039915735.1 Usitatibacter sp.
CGGGCAACGCGGCATACAACACCCTCAAGTGGGACCCGAT
Source organism: Usitatibacter sp. (assembly GCA_039915735.1). Classification (GTDB taxonomy): domain Bacteria; phylum Pseudomonadota; class Gammaproteobacteria; order Burkholderiales; family Usitatibacteraceae; genus Usitatibacter. Next base: position 41 of record JBDSMR010000181.1, read on the forward strand.
CAAGGACTTCACGCCCATCGGGCTGCTGTCGACGGAGTCGATGGCGGTGATCGTGCATCCGTCGGTGCCGGTCAAGTCGGTGCAGGAGCTGATCGACCTCGCGAAAAGAGAGCCCGGCAAGCTCAACATGGCCTCCTTCGGCAACGGCTCCATTTCCCACCTCGCCGGCGAACTCTTCAAGACCATGGCGGGCGTCGACATGGTGCACGTGCCCTATCAGGGCTCGGGCCCGGCGCTAACCGCGATGATCGGCGGGCACGTGCAGGTGATGTTCCACACGCTGTCGGTGTCGCTGCCGCCCGCCGAGGCCGGCAAGCTGCGCATGCTCGCAATCACCGACACCAAGCGCAAGGCGGGCCTGCCCGACATGCCCACCGTCGCCGAATCCGGACTGCCGGGTTATTCCGCGATCACGTGGCTGGGGCTTTTCGGCCCGGCGAACATGCCGAAGGACGTGACCGCCTTCCTCACGACGGAGATGAAGAAGATGGTGGCGCTGCCTGAAGTGCGCGAGCGCCTGCTGAAGATCCAGGCCGAGCCCGCGGATGGCTCCGCCGAAGCACTCTCGCACGCGCTCTCGCGCGACCTAGAGAAGTGGCGCAAGACCATTCGCGACGCCGGCATCAAGCGGGAATAGCCGTGGAAGACCTGCTGATCCGCGGCGGGCGCGTCATCGACGGCACCGGCGCCCCCGCCCGCGAAGCGGATGTCGCCGTCACCGCCGGGCGCATTGTCGAAGTGGCGCCCGGTTCCGCCCGCAAGGGCAAACGCGAGATCGATGCGCGCGGCCAGGTCGTGGCGCCCGGCCTCATCGACATCCATACACACTCGGACTACACGCTGCCGGTGAATCCGCGCGCGGAGTCGAAGATCCGCCAGGGCGTGACCACGGAGGTCGTAGGCAACTGCGGCTTCTCGGCCGCGCCCGCGCTGCCTGGCACTGCCGCAATGCTCAAGGAATACCTGGCCGCGAGCGCACCCTGGCTGCCGATCTTCGACACCAACTTCAAGGACTACCTCGACAACTACCCGGCCACCTCGGTGAACGTCGTGCACCAGGTCGGGCACAACACGCTGCGCCTCATGACCGTCGGCATGGAGCGCCGCGCCGCAACCGCCGAAGAAATGCAGGCCATGGTCACGCTGCTTGAGGAAGCGCTCGCAGCGGGCGCGCTCGGGCTCTCCTCGGGCCTGTTCACCGCGCCAGGCTCCAACGCCAGCGCCGAGGAAATCCATACGCTCGCGCGCGTGCTGCACCGCCATGGCGCGCGTTATTCCACCCACGTGCGCGATGAGGGCAATCATCTCTTCGACGCCGTGCGTGAAGCCATCGCCGTGGCTCGTGAAACCGGCGTGCACACGCAGATCGCGCACCTCAAGCTTTCCGGCATGGACAACTGGGGCGGCGCAGCCCGGCTGCTGGGCGAGATCGACGCCGCGCGCCGCGAAGGCGTGCCCGTGGATTGCGACCAGTATCCGTACGACACCGGCACGAACCCGCTGCGCAACCTGCTGCCGTCGTGGGTGCAGGAAGGCGGCGTCGGCGCGATGCTCGAAAGGCTCAAGCAACAAGCGGTGCGCGAGCGCCTGCGTACGGACATCGCCCGCGACGGCCTCAACAATTTCGGACGCATCTCCGGCTGGGACGCGGTGCGCGTGGCGATTTCCGCGAGCGCGCCGGAGACCGCAGGCAAGACCATCGGCGAGCTCGCGCGTGAACGGCGCCAGGACGCCTTCGACCAGGTGTGTGATTGCATCGTGGCGGACCGTGGGCACACGCGCATCCTCATCACGTCGATGGCCGAGGAGGACGTGCGCGCCATCACCGGCACGCCGTGGATCCTCGTGGCCTCCGACGGCAACAGCCTCGCCGTGGAAGGTGTCACCAGCGAGGGCATGCCGCACCCGCGTTTCTACGGCACGCATGCCCGCGTGCTCGGCGCCTGCGTGCGCGACATGAACCTGCTCACGCTCGAGCAGGCGGTCCACAAGATGACGGGCGGCAGCGCCACCGCGCTGGGGTGGACCGAGCGCGGCTGGCTCAAGGCAGGGCAGTGGGCCGACGTGACGGTGTTCGATCCCGCACGCATTGCCGATGTCGCGACCTACGAGAAGCCGCACCAGTACGCCACCGGCGTCTCGACGGTGGTAGTGAACGGTGAAGTGGTGATCGATGGCGGCGAACACACCGGCGCGCTGCCCGGCCGGGTGATCCGCCGCAACACCGTCCACTAGGGACGGCGGGCGGTCAAAAGACGAACTTGCGGCCGACGGCTGAGGGCATCAGCGTGCCCTCGTCGAATTCGCGCGCCAGCGCGTTGAACGCGCGCCAGCCGGTGCAGTGGGCGGGGATGATGCGCGACAGGCCGAAACCCATGAGGCCCCGGATGGTTTCCGGAATCGCCTTCTCGACCGTCGGGCCCGCGAGGTGGAAACCGCCCATCACCGCGTGCAGCGGCGTGCCCGCAAACGTCTCGCGTGCGGCCGTGAGCACGTTGACGATGCCGGCGTGTGAGCACATCGAGAACACCACCACGCCCTTGCCCTTCACGTTCACGGCGAGGTAGCGCTCGTCGAGGAGCCACGGATCCGGCTCCCACGACGCGTCGTCCGGCGAGCGTTTCATGTGGCCCGGGTAGCCTTGCTCGTACGGTGTCACGCGCGGGATCTCTCCGCTCAGGAAGAAGAGCCCGTCCACCAGCAGCCGGGGATCCGGTGAAACCGTCATGGCCGCGCCGACTTCGGTCAACTCGCCTGGCTTGGGCACGTCGCGATACGGCAGGTAGCCGCCGCCCGGCAGCGTGTTGGCGCGGCGCACGAGCTGGCCTTCGTTGATGTGTACCGGCACGCTCCTGCCGCCATTCGCCTCGTGGATCAGGCGCACGGCCTCGACCAGTCCGCCGCCGTGGTCCCAGTGCCCGTGTGAAAGCGCGACCGCCTCGATGTCAGCGAACGGCACGCCCAGGCGGGACCCGTTGCGCGTCACCGTGTACGCCTCAGGACCTGCGTCGAAAAGCATGACGCGCGTCTTGCCTCCTGCGCGCACGGCAAGGACCAGCGAGAGGCCGTGGTGCGCGCAGCACTTTGCCTCGCCGGACATCTCGGTCATGCCGGCGGCGAGCAGCGCGGCGGTTTCGTTCACGACGCCCGGTCCCACTGTGGAGAGTGCGTCGGTCACGTTGTCGACGAGGACGAGGGCCTCGAGAGCGTCGACGGGCTGGAGGGATTGAGCGAGGGTGTGGGCCATGAGCAGAGTTTAACGCCGTCCGTCGTACCAGAACTGGGTCGATTCGCGACGGCGCGTGCCGCGGAAACCCTGCGCCATGAGCTTGAGCGACAGCCACAGCGTCTGCCAAGCGGTGCGGCCGTGGAATTTGCGCGGCGACGTGAGCACGGTCTCGCGCAGCATCACGAAGCGCCCCTGGCGGCCCAGCGCGCGGCTGAGGAACAGCTCCTCGCCCGCAAATTGGCGCTCGTCCCAGCGGCCCGCCGCCTCGAAGGCCGCGCGCGTGCAGTAGACGAAGCAGCCCGCGGCGAGGTTCATCCAGCGCATCGAGCCGGTGACCAATGCAATCGCGAAGTGGGCGTAACGCGGCGCATCCGCGTCGAACACGGGCTTCGCCCCTCCGCCGACCGCGCCTGCATCCAGCGCGGCCATTGCGGCACGCAATACTTCCGCATTCACTCGGGTGTCGGCATCCACGAAGACCAGCCGGTCGCCGCGCGCGGTGGCGGCGCCGTCATTGCGGGTCTTCGCGATCTGGCGATTGGAGACCGCGATCACACGTGCGCCGGCGGCCGCGGCGATCGTGGCGGTTGCATCGGTTGAGGCGTCATCGGCCACCACGATCTCGTATTCGCCTCCCAGCTCACGCGCCGCCGCGTGAATTGCCGCAATGGTGGGCGGAAGGTATCGCTCTTCGTTGTAGGCGGGGATGACGAAGGAGAGCAAGACCGCTACGCGCGCTTCACGTAGTCGCGGATGAAATCCGTGACCGCGGTATCGAAGGTCTCGTCGGCCTTGAAGCCCATCGACAGCGCGCGCTCGGTCTTGAAGCGTACCGGCCACGTCTTCACGATGCCCTGGATACGCGCATCGTCGACGAACTTCACGCGCTTCACCACGTCGGCGCCGGCCACGCGTCCCATCGCATCGATCATCTCGCGCACCGTCAGCGTGATGCCGGGCAGGTTCACGACCCGGCTCGTGGGCCACGCGCTGCTGTCGAGCTCATGCGCGTGCATGAAGGCATCAACCACCCGCTTGGGAGAGATGATCCAGACGCCGGTGGAATCCGGCACCGGGCATTCCGCGACCACGCCATTGATCGGCTCGCGGATGATGCCGCTCGCGAAAGAAGATGCCGCGAGGTTGGCCTTGCCGGGGCGCACGACGACGGTCGGCAGGCGCAGCGAGCGCCCGTCGAGCATGCCCTTGCGCGTCCAGTCGGCGACCAGATATTCACCGATCACCTTCTGCGTGCCGTAGGAAGTCTGCGGCGTCGGTGTCGTGGAGTCATCGAGCACCTCCGGCAACTTGCCGCCGAAGGCCGCGACCGAACTCGCGTAGACCAACTTCGCGGGCTTCGCGAGCTTGCGGCAGGCCTCGAGCAGGTTGCGTGTGCCGTCGAGGTTCACGCGGTAGCCGAGGTCAAAGTCCGCCTCCGCGCCACCGCTGACCACCGCCGCGAGGTGGAAGACACTGTCGGTATCCGTGCCCAGCGCTTTCGCCAGCACTTCGGGTGAGGAAACGTCGCCTGCCATGCAGGTGAATTCCTTGTCGAGCCCGGGTGGGAACGCCATGTCGAGCAGCGTGACCTGCAGGTCCGGATGTTTCGCCTTCAGCGCCATGGCGACGCGCGAGCCGAGGAAACCTCCGCCGCCGGTGATGAGTACTTTCATGATCCTCTCCCCAACCCTCCCCAAGGGGGAGGGAGAAACCTAGACGGCGGCGATGCACATGATCTCGACCTTGAGGGCCGGGTTGGCGAGCTTCGCC
>JBDSMR010000005.1:0-6945 GCA_039915735.1 Usitatibacter sp.
GCGGCGCGCATTTCTTCGGCCTGCCCGGCAATCCCGTCTCGGTGATGGTCACGTTCTACCAGTTCGTGCGCGATGCGCTGCTGGTGCTGATGGGCACGAACCCCGTCGACCCGATCCCGACCTTCCCTGCCGTCAGCACCTCGCGGCTCAAGAAGGCGCCGGGACGCACCGAGTTCCAGCGCGGCATCCTTTCGCGCGCACCCGATGGTTCGCTTACTGTGAAGCCCACCGGCGAACAGGGCTCCGGGATCCTCAAGTCGATGAGCGATGCGAACTGCTTCATCATCCTCGGAGATTCCACCGGCAACGTGGAAGTCGGCACCACGGTGGAGGTGCAGTTGCTTGAAGGGGTGGTCTGAGCCCGGGGCAGGGAAGCTCATCCACCATGGCACCGGTAGCCGCCTGATTCTTCCTCGCTCACGTCGGCGAAGTTTGAAAGGCTGTTTCTCAACACAGAGGTCACAGAGGAAAAAGCGAGGACACAGGGTAAAAAGTGATCATTGCTCGAGAAGCTGCTGGCGACAACTCGAACCAACCGATCTGTCTTTACCCTGTGTCCTCGCTTTTTCCTCTGAGTCCTCTGTGTTGAAACCCGGCGTTGAAACCGTGGCGCCATCCGCTCAGGCACGAAAACCATCCACCCTTGACTAACTGACCCATAGTCATTTATTGTCCGCGTAACTGACTTATAGTCATTTACGCATAGTGAAACAACGCGCCATAGGGACTGAAGACAAGGAAATCCGCCGCCAGGCCATCCTGGACGCGGTCGAGAAGCTCTTCGTGAAGCATCCGCAACGCATGGCCAGCGTCTCCGAAGTCGCTGCGACCGCGGGCCTGGCCAAGGGCACGGTGTACCTCTACTTCCCCAGCAAGGAAGAGATGCTGCTGGCGTTGCACGAGCGCCACGTCGCGCATTTCTTCGGTCGCCTGCTGCAGAAACTCGCCGAACCGGGTCCGCTGGATTTCAACGACATCTTTCCCGTCACGCGCGACCACCTGATCCGCCTGCCCGGCTACCTCGAGCTCACCAGCCGCTGCTTCGGCCTCATGGACCGCGAGATCCCTGCCGATACCGCGATCGCCTTCAAGGCGCGCATCGCGCAGACGCTGCAGGGCGCGGGCGTGCACCTCGAGCGCCACTTCGGCATGGCCCGGGGCGGCGGCGTCAACCTGCTGCTGCACAGCTATGGCCTGATCATGGGCCTCTGGCAGCTGCTGCATCCGAATAAGCGTTTCGGCAAGGCGATGCGACGCCCGGAGCTGCGCATCCTCGACCGCAACTACGAGAAGGAAATCGAACTGGCGCTGCGCTCCCTCTGGACGGGATCGATGGCGCCCGCCGAAAAGAAAAGGAAAATGCGATGAAGGTCGTCTATGTGCTTCTGGCCGCGCTTACGGTGGCGGGTTGCGGCGAGAAGAAGGTGGAGCCCGAAGCGGTTCGGCCGGTGCTCACCCAGACAGTAATTCCCGGCGCGGGGGCCACGCGCGATGTCTACTCCGGCGAGCTGCGCGCGCGTTATGAAAACGACGTGTCCTTCCGCGTTGGCGGCAAGCTCGTGGCCAGGCTTGTGGATGCCGGCGCGAAAGTGAAGAAGGGCCAGGTCCTCGCGCGCATGGACCCCGAAGATGCACGCCTCGCCGCGCAAGGTTCGCAGGCGCAGTTTGCTTCCGCCGAAGGCGACTACGCACTCGCCCGATCGGAGCTCGAGCGCTACAAGGACCTGCTCGCAAAGAAATTCATCAGCCAGTCCGCCTTCGACGCCAAGCAGAACACCTTCAACGTCGCCAAGGCGCGCGTCGATCAATCGCGCTCGCAGGCCGCCCTCTCCTCCAACCAAGCCAGCTACACGACGCTCACCGCCGATGCCGATGGTGTTGTCGTGGCGGTCTCCGCGGAGCCGGGTCAAGTGGTGGCCGCCGGGCAATCGATCCTCAAGCTGGCGCAGGCAGGCGAGAAGGAAGTGGTCATCAACGCGCCCGAGGGACAACTCGGCCGCTTCAAGGTCGGCAACGCCGTGGCGATCTCGCTCTGGTCCGATGCCGCAACGATTTTCGCCGGACGCATCCGTGAAATCGCGGGCGGCGCCGATCCCGTCACGCGCACCTATGCCGTGCGCGTGACGGCGATCAATCCCCCGCCGCAGGCGCAGTTCGGCATGACGGCGAACGTGATCTTTGCCAGCACGCCCGACTCGGAACTGGTGTTGCTGCCGCTCTCCGCCCTTGCGCGCGAAGGCGAAAACGCCGCAGTCTGGGTGGTCGACACCAGGACACACCTGGTGAAACTACGCCCCGTCACCGTCGGGCAGTTCCGCGAAGACGGCGTCACCATCACAGCGGGCCTGCATCCGGGCGACGTCGTGGTGACGGCCGGCGTGCACAAGCTGCGCGAGAACCAGCAGGTTCGCCATGCTGCGGCGCTTTAACCTCTCCGAGTGGGCGCTCTCGCACCAGTCGCTGGTGCTGTACTTCATGCTGGTGCTCGCTTTCGTGGGGGTGGGTTCGTACATGCGCCTGGGGCAGGCGGAAGACCCGGACTTCACCTTCAAGCTGATGGTGGTGCGATCCATCTGGCCCGGCGCCTCGGCCGAGGAGGTCGAGCGCCAGCTGACCGACAAGATCGAGAAGAAGCTGCAGGAGACTCCGCGCCTCGATTTCCTGCGCAGCTATTCGAAGCCGGGCGAATCCGTGGTGTTCGTGTTCGTAAAGGACAACTCGCGCCCGGACGAAATCAAGGACACCTGGTACCAGGTGCGCAAGAAGGTGGGCGACATCCGCGCCACCCTGCCCGCCGGCGTGAACGGCCCCTTCTTCAACGACGAGTTCGGCGACACCTTCGGCAACATCTATGCGCTGACCGGTGACGGCTTCAGCTACGCGCAGCTCAAGGATCGCGCGGACCTGATCCGCAACCAGATGCTGCGCGTGAAGGACGTCGCCAAGGTGGACCTGATCGGGGAGCAGGACGAGAAAATCTACGTCGAGCTCGCCAATGCCAAGCTGGCCACCCTCGGCGTGGAGCCCGCGGTGATCTTCGCCGCGCTGCAGCAGCAGAACGCCGTGACTGCAACCGGCAGCTTCGAGACGCCGACCGACCGCATCTACATCCGCGCCACCGGCGCACTCGATTCCGTCGAAAGCGTGAAGGCGATCGCGATTCGCGCCAACGGCCGCCTCTTCCGCCTCGGCGATTTCGCCAATGTCTATCGCGGCTTCGCCGATCCGGCGCAGCCGCGCATGCGCTTCATGGGCAAGCAGTCGCTCGGCATCGCGGTCTCGATGGTGCCGCGCGGCGACATCATCGCTCTGGGCCACGCGCTCGACGAGGCGATCGTGCTCATCGAGCGCGACATGCCGGTGGGGCTCGAGCTCGCCCGCGTGAACGACCAGCCGCGGACAGTGAAGCGCTCCGTGGGTGAATTCACGCGTTCGCTCGCGGAGGCGGTGGGCATCGTGCTGGTGGTGAGTTTTGCTTCACTCGGCCTGCGTACCGGACTCATCGTGGCGCTCTCCATCCCGCTCACGCTCTGCGTCACGTTCCTTTTCATGTTCTATACCGGCGTCGACCTGCACAAGATCTCGCTGGGAGCGCTCATCATCGCCCTCGGCTTGCTGGTGGACGACGCGATCATCTCGGTCGAGATGATGGTGGTGAAGATGGAGCAAGGCTGGGAACGCGTGAGGGCGGCGAGCTTCGCCTACACCTCCACCGCGATGCCGATGCTCACGGGCACGGTGGTCACGGCCGCGGGCTTCCTGCCCATCGGCCTCGCGCGCTCCTCGACCGGCGAATACACCTTCTCGATCTTCGCGGTCACCACCATCGCCCTCCTCGTGTCGTGGGTGGTCTCGGTGGTCTTCGTGCCGTACCTCGGCTACAAGCTGCTGCCCGACTTCGGCCAGGCCGGCGCGCATGCCGACGTGAACTCGGTCTACCGCAAGCCCTTCTACATCCGCTTCCGCAAGGTCGTGGTGTGGTGCGTGGAGCATCGCTGGCTGGTGATCGGCGCGACGGCCGGCATCTTCCTCGCTTCGGTCTTCGCATTCCGCTTCGTCCAGCAGCAGTTCTTCCCTGCCGCCAGCCGCCCGGAGCTGATCGTGGACCTGCGCCTGGCTGAAGGCGCGTCGGTGCCGGCGACGGAAGCGCAGGTGAAGAAACTCGAGAAGATCCTGATGACGGAGCCGGAGCTGCGCGACCGCATCGACAACTTCGTGAGTTACGTGGGCAGTGGCAGCCCGCGCTTCTACCTGCCCTTCGACCAGCAGCTGGTCAACGCCAACTTCGGCCAGTTCATCGTCAACACCAAGAGCAACGAGGATCGCGAGGTGGTGCGCGCGCGGCTGCTGAAGCTCTTCGACGAAGACTTCACCGAGGTACGTGGCCGCGTGAACCGCCTGGAGAACGGACCGCCGGTGGGATTCCCGGTGCAGTTCCGCGTCATTGGCGAGGACAAGACCGTGGTCCGCGGCATCGCCAACCAGGTGGCCGAAGTGATGCGCGCCAACCCATGGATGCGCGACGTCAATTTCGACTGGGACGAGCCCTCGAAGGTGATCCGCCTCAAGCTCGACCAGAATCGCGCGCGCGTGCTGGGCATCTCGTCACAGGAGCTTTCGCAATTCGTGAACACGGTGCTGTCCGGACAAGCCATCACCGCCTATCGGGAGGGTGACAAGCAGATCGATGTCATCGCGCGCGGCGCCAAGGAAGAACGTGCCTACATAAGCCTGCTGAAGGACCTAGCGGTGCCCATCGGCCGCGGCGGGCGTACCGTGCCGCTGTCGCAGATCGCGGACCTTTCCTACGGCTTCGAGCAGGGCGTCTTTTGGCGCCGCGACCGTTTGCCCGCGATCACCGTGCGCTCGGATCTCAAGGACGGCATCCAGGCACCGGTGGTGAGCGCGCAGGTGAACGCGAAGCTCCAGGAAATCCGCGCCAGGCTTCCGGCGGGATACCGCATCGATACCGGCGGCGCGGTGGAGGACGCCGGCAAGGGCCAGCAATCGATCGCAGTGGTCGCACCCGTCATGATCCTGGTGATGGTCACCGCGCTGATGCTGCAGCTGCAGAGCTTTTCGCGGCTCGCGTTGGTCTTGCTCACGGCACCGCTGGGCATCATCGGCGTGGCCGCGGCACTGCTGATCTTCAACGTGCCCTTCGGATTCGTCGCAATGCTGGGCACGATCGCACTCGCCGGCATGATCATGCGCAACTCGCTGATCCTGGTCGACCAGATCGAAACCGACATCGAAGGCGGCAGCGACCCGGCCGACGCCATCGCCGATGCTACGGTTCGCCGCTTCCGCCCGATCATCCTCACCGCCGCTGCCGCGGTGCTGGCGATGATCCCGCTCACCCGCAGCGCGTTCTACGGGCCGATGGCGGTCGCCATCATGGGCGGGCTGGTGGTTGGCACGGCGCTCACGCTGCTTTTCCTGCCGGCGCTCTACGCGGCGTGGTTCAAGGTGAAATCCGCGCCCGCGATTTGATATCGTGGAGGGATGAAACGCCGCGAATTTGTCCGAATCTGCGCCGGAGCCGCCGCCGGTGGCGCTACCCTCCCCCAACCGTCCGGGGCCGCGCCGCTACCCGCGCGCATGTACAAACGCGCCAAGCTGGTTGATGAGCGCGGGCAGCCGGTGAAGATCGCCGAGCTGGTGCCAGGGAAAAATTACATCTTTGACTACCCGTACGCATCGACGCCTTGTTTCCTGCTGCGCCTGCACACGCCGGCGAAAACCGCAATCGACCTCAAGACCGAGACCGGTTTCGTCTACAAGTGGGAAGGCGGCGTCGGACCGGAGAAAGACGTCGTCTCGTACTCCGCGATCTGCGCGCACAAGATGACTTATCCGACCAAGCAGGTGAGCTTCATCGGGTACCGCGACGGTCCCAAGCCCTTCGATGGCACCGCGCATGTGATTGCCTGCTGCTCGGACCGCAGCATCTACGATCCTGCGGCCGGTGCCCGCGTGGTCTCGGGCCCCGCACCGCAGCCACTGGCCACCATCCTGCTCGAGCAGGACAAGAAAACCGGCGAGCTCTTCGCCGTCGGCACCTTCGGTGGCGAGATGTTCATCGAGTTCTTCAAGAAGTACGACTTCCGCCTGCAGATGGAGCAAGGCCCGCGCGCGCGCAACGCCGTCGAAGGCACCGCGGTTGTTCGGGAACTCGACAAATACAGCACCCAGTGGGCGAAGTGCTGACCTGTTAAAACTGGTGTCAGACACGACTTTTGCGTTTGCCGCAGATAGCGCCAACAGCAAAAGTCGTGTCTGACACCAGTTTTCTCATCAGATGGAAAAGGTGTCTCCGCTGCCAGAAGCGGCGCGCTTGATCTCCCCAGCCTTCATCCCCACCTGTTGAACAAGACCGCATGAGCACCGAGAAATACACCACCGAAACCATCACCGATGTCCGTCCGTGGACGGAATCGCTCTTCTCGTTTCGCACTACGCGTGATCAGGGGTACCGCTTCGTCCCGGGCCAGTTCGCGCGGCTCGGCGTCAAGGGCGCCGCCGAGGGCTCGATTGTCTGGCGCGCCTACTCGATCGCGTCGGCCGCGCATGACGAGCACCTCGAGTTCTTTTCGGTGGTGGTTCCCGGCGGGCAATTCACCAGCCGCCTGTCGCAGCTCAAGGAAGGCGACCCGATCTACGTCGAGCGCAAGAGCTACGGCTTCCTCACCACCGATCGCTTCGTGCAGGGGAAGGACCTGTGGATGCTGGCAACCGGCACGGGCCTAGCGCCCTTCATTTCGATCCTCCACGATTTCGAAACGTGGGAGCAGTACGACAACTTGATCCTGGTGCAAAGCGTGCGCACGCAACAGGAACTGGCGTACGAAGACCTCATCAGCAGCTTCGACAAGAGCGAGTACTACGCGCAGTTCGCGCACAAGCTGCGTTATGCGCGCATCGTGACGCGGGAGCCGGTGCCCG
>JBDSMR010000024.1:0-3340 GCA_039915735.1 Usitatibacter sp.
CCTGCAGGTGGCCCGAAAATCGCATCGAATACCCGCCCTCGCGAATGGAGAGCGTGCCCGGAGCGCCGAAAGGCAGCGTCACCTTGCGAGGCACGTGCCCGAAGGGCAGGTCGGTCAGGATCGGCACCGGAACCAGCTGGCGCAACGTCTCGACCACTTCTTCCATCGAATACGGATAGCGGGCCTGTAGCGTGGGCGTGCAGTCGTGGAAGTCGCCGAGCACGATGGCGCGCTGGCGCGAGAGCACGCCGGCGTGGAAGAGCTGCATGAACATGCGCTCGACTGCGTAAGGCTCCTCGGCGATCTCCTCGACGTAGAGGATGCCGTCGTCGATCTGGGGGAAATAGGGCGTGCCCACGAGGTGCACCAGCAGCGAGAGGTTGCCGCCCCAGAGCGTGCCGTCGATGCGCCGCGCATCGTAGCCGTGGTTGCACTCGATGTCATCGAGGCGATGGCTGCCACGACCCATCGCACGCCAGAAATTCTGCTCGGTGAATCCGTCCAACTCCGGCCGGCCGAAATCCACGGCGATCAGCGGGCCATGCATCGTGACGAGGTTGGCGCAGGCGAGAGCCGCCATGTTGAAGGCGGTGAAATCGCTGAAGCCCACGTAGGCCTTTGCCGTCGCCGCGACGCGGTTCCAGTCGATACGCGAGAGCAGGCGCGTCATGCCGTAGCCGCCACGCGCGGCCATCACCAGGTCCACGGCCGGGTTTTCCACCAGCGCGTGGAAGCCTGCGAGGCGCTCCTCGTCGGTGCCGGCGAAGTAGCGCCAGGAATTGAGCGTCTCGGGCGGCATCACGATGCGGTGGCCCAGGCCTTGCAGGTAGGTGACACCCGCAGCGAGCATTGCTTCGTCGACACGACCGGAGGGCGCCCAGATGCCGATGGTGGCCTGGGCGGGAAGGGCGCGCGGCAGGCGCGGCGTGCGCGAGGAGGCGAGCGCGGGGGGCTCAGCGGCCAAAGAGATGCACCTCCTCGTAGGCGAGCACGTTGCCGTCGGGATCGCGAACGAGGAACCAGCGCGTGCCCCAGGGCGTCGCCTCGGGTTCGCGCACCACGTGGTCTCCCTTGGGCATGCGCTCGAAACGCGCGTCCACGTCGTGGATGTCGAGGTGCGCGACGGGATCGGCGCCGGGCGCGCGTATGCCCGGACGCTGGGCAATCACTACCTTTATCCCGCCCCCCGAGAGGATCGCCCCACGCTCGCTCGCCTCGCCCCAGCTTCGCGTCACCGCCCAGCCGAGCACGTCGCGATAGAACGCGAGTGAGCGCTCGAAATCGGCGGCGGCGATGAAGAGGTGGTGGAAGCGGTCAATCATCCGCGTGTGCCCTTCTGTTTTTCCAGTTCCAGCGCGTCCACAACCGTGAGCGCGGTCATGTTGATGATGCGCCGCACGGTCGCGGTCGGCGTGAGGATGTGCACCGGCTTGGCCGCGCCCAGCAGGATCGGGCCCACGGTGATGCCGGCGCCGCCGACGGTCTTCAACAGGTTGAAGGAGATGTTGGCCGCGTCGAGCGTCGGCATGATCAGCAGGTTCGCCTCGCCCGTCAGCCGCGAAGTGGTGATGGCGGCGTTGCGCGCGGCCTCATTCAGCGCCGCGTCGCCGTGCATCTCGCCTTCCACCTCGAGGTCGCGCATGTGCTCGCGGATGAGGGCTAGGGCGTGGCGCATCTTTTTCGCCGACGGCGCGTCGCTGGTGCCGAAGCTCGAGTGAGACAGCAGCGCCACCTTCGGCGTGAGGCCGAAGCGGCGGATCCCCTCCGCGGCGAGCATCGTCATCTCGAGCAGTTGCTCCGGCGTCGGATCGAGGTGCACGTAGGTATCGGCGATGAAGACGGTGCGCTTGGGCAGCATCACCAGGTTCATGGCGTAGTAGTTGTTGACGCCCGCGCGCTTGCCCAGCACCTGGTCTATGTAGCGCAGATGGAGGTCATGCGTGCCGAAGGTGCCGCACACCATGCCTTCGGCGTCGCCCTTGTGGATCATCATCGCGCCGATCAGCGTGTGGCGGCGGCGCATTTCGATCTCGGCGTACGCGCGCGAGACGCCGCGGCGTTCCGTCAGGTGATGGTATTCGGTCCAGTATTCACGGAAGCGCGGGTCGCCTTCCGGGTTCACGACATCGACATGCTCGCCGAGCTTGAGGCGCAGGCCGTAGCGTTCGATGCGGCGCTCGAGCACGGCGGGGCGGCCGACGAGGATCGGGCGCGCGAGGTTCTCGTCGACAATCACCTGGGCCGCGCGCAACACGCGCTCATCCTCGCCTTCCGCAAACACGACGCGCTTGTTCGGCGACTGTTTCGCGGTGGTGAAGATGGGCTTCATGATGAGCCCGCTGTGGTAGACGAACTCGTTCAGCCGCTGGACGTATGCGGGGAAATCCTTGATCGGATCCGTGGCCACGCCGCTTTCCATCGCCGCCTTCGCAACGGCAGGCGCGATCTTCACGATCAGGCGCGGGTCGAACGGGAACGGGATCAGGTATTCGGGGCCGAAGCTGCGGCGATCGGTGCCGTAGGCGGCGGCGACGAGGTCTGACTGCTCCGCGTGTGCGAGGTCCGCGATGGCGTGCACGGCGGCGAGTTTCATCGCCTCGTTGATTGTTGTTGCGCCGACATCGAGTGCGCCACGGAAAATGAACGGGAAGCAGAGGACGTTGTTCACCTGGTTCGGATAGTCCGAGCGCCCGGTGGCGATGACCGCGTCGTCGCGCACCGCCTTGATCTCCTCGGGGAGGATCTCGGGGGTGGGATTGGCGAGTGCCAGGATCAGCGGCTTGGAGGCCATCTTCGCCACCATCTCGGGCTTGAGCACGCCGCCGGCGGAAAGGCCGAGGAAAATGTCGGCGCCTTCGATCACTTCACCCAACTTGCGGGCGTTGGTTTCGCGCGCGTAGCGGGCCTTGTTGTCGTCCATCTCTTCCTTGCGTCCCGTGTAGACGACGCCGGCGATGTCCGTGACCCAGATGTTTTTCGTGCTGATGCCGAGGGCAACCAGCATGTCGAGGCAGGCCAGCGCCGCGGCGCCCGCGCCGGAGACCACCAGCTTCACCTTGCCGATCTCCTTGCCCACCACGCGCAGCCCGTTGACCACTGCGGCGCCGACGATGATGGCAGTGCCGTGCTGGTCGTCGTGGAAGACGGGAATTTTCATGCGTTCGCGCAGCTTCTTCTCGATGTAGAAGCACTCGGGCGCCTTGATGTCCTCGAGGTTGATGCCACCGAACGTGGGCTCGAGTGCCGCGATGATGTCGACCAGCTTGTCCGGGTCGCGCTCGGCCAGCTCGATGTCGAAGACGTTGATGCCGGCGAATTTCTTGAAGAGGACTGCCTTGCC
>JBDSMR010000058.1:0-62361 GCA_039915735.1 Usitatibacter sp.
CGACCATCCTGCGCGGATCGATGCCGTACGTCTTCATCATGTTGGGGTTCATGGTTGCGATGTCGGTATTTCCGGGCCTGGCGACATGGCTGCCCGAAGTGCTCATGGGACCTGGCCACTGACGCGAAATCGAGAAAACCTGATGGCAGACATTGAGATCACCCGCGCGCACCACATGACGTTGAAGGCCGCCCGCGACGCCGCCGACAAGATGGCCGACCATCTCGGCAAGAAATTCGGGCTCACGCGCGGCTGGGAAGGCAACACGCTCAAGTTCGAGCGTCTCGGCGTTTCGGGCCGGGTCGAGCTCGACGAGAAAAACCTCAACATCAGCGTGTCGTTGGGGTTCCTCCTCAAGGCGATGAGGGGATCGATCGAATCCGCCGTGAAGTACGAGCTCGACAAATTGTTCGCTGAAAAGGCGGCGGCGGCGGAGAAGCGGGCGAAGCCCACCGCACCTAAACCGAAAAAGGCCGCGCCTTCGACGAAAAAATCGCGTTGAGGATCGCGGTTTCGCGACTCTCGATCAACGCGAGGAAGTCATCCGCGCCGCCCATGTCGCGGAATGCCGCGAAACCGCGTTCGAGGAAGTCCTGCAGGTCTTCCAGCCCCGCGACCCTGGCCGGCGCGCGCATCAGCTTGAGTGTGCGAAAGACCAGCGGGCGCTTCACCAGCGCATCCAGCCGTCGGCCCACGGCGCCGATCAGCTCCACTTGCCGCAGGCGCTCCTCGCGCGTGGAGCTTTCCCGGTAGGCACTGGCGTAACTCGCCTCGTCGATCGGGCCGCTGCGAATGTTTGCCGCGAGGCGCTGGTCCAGCGATTCCGATAACGCTTCCAGCTCGATCGCCAGCGCGGCCGTCTCGACGGCAGAGGTGGGAAGGATGCGCGACATCACCGGCAGGATCCGGATCATCGCCTGGTCGCGGCGGCTGAAGTCCTTGGGACCGTAGAGATCCTCCAGAAAGTAGCGTGTGGCCGAGCGGTAGCGGTTGACGGCGGCCACGTCGGCGTAGGTCTGGCCCAGTCGCGCGGACTGCCAGGCCTTTACGTCCCGAAGGCGGTCTGGCGCCTTGAGCGTGTCGCCGCGGAGGGCTTTGAGCTCCTCCAGGTGGCGCTGCACGTCACTGGCGGCATGGGTCATCGTGTTATTCTGGCAAGGATTTCAAACGATCGTTTGATTTCATTTTTAGACGTTGCTTATACGTTTTAATACAATTGATTAAAGATGATATCTAAAGTTGAATATTAAGGACGGATCGCCAAATTCCATCACCCCTGCGGACGCTTTCCAACGCCTGCGGGACGCCCGTGATCATGCACCAGCCCCTGACCGGGCTGCGCGTGAAGCTGCCCTGGCTTCGCTGCAGGCACTGGTGGCTGGAAACGTCGACGCCTTCGCCGCGGCCATCGATCGGGACTTTCGGGGCCGGTCGAGGGCCGAGACCACCATGCTCGAGGTGTTCCCTTCCCTCGAAGGCATCCGGCATGCCCGCCGCAACCTCGGCGCCTGGATGCGTCCGCGCCGGGCACCCACCAATTTCTGGTTCCTTCCGGGAAGCTCGCGCATCCTGCCGCAGCCGCTGGGAGTCGTCGGCATCGTCGTTCCCTGGAACTACCCGCTCTACCTTGCCATTGGACCGCTGGTCGCCGCACTGGCGGCGGGCAACCGCGCGATGGTGAAGATGTCCGAGTCCGTGCCTGCCACCGGCGCGCTGTTCGCCCGGCTGGTCGCCGAGCGATTCGATCCTGAGGTGCTCACCGTCATCAATGGGGGCGTCGGCGTAGCGCGCGACTTCGTGTCGCTTCCCTTCGATCACCTGCTGTTCACCGGTTCCACCGACGTCGGCCGGCAGGTGATGCGCGCCGCTTCCGCCAATCTCACACCGGTCACCCTCGAGCTCGGCGGCAAGTCGCCGGCGATCGTGGGCCGCGGCATCGATGTCGCGGAAGCCGCCGATCGTATTGCCTACGGCAAATGCCTCAATGCAGGCCAGACCTGCATCGCTCCCGACTACGCTCTGGTGCCGCGTGAAAGCGTCGACGCCTTCTGCGCAGCCAGCAGCAGCGCGATTGCCAGGCTCTACCCGAGCCTGCGCGACAACCCCGACTACACCGCGATCATCGACGATCGCCACCGTGCGCGCCTGGTGGGTTACCTCGAGGAGGCGCGGCAAGGCGGCGCGCGCGTGATCGAGGTCAATCCCGCCATGGAAGACTTCACCGGTTCGCCCAAGATGGCGCCGGCGTTGGTCGTGGGTGCGCCGGAAACCGTGCGATTGATGCGCGAGGAAGTTTTCGGGCCGATCCTGTCCGTCGTGCCCTACGACACCCTCGAGGAGGCGATCGCCTATGTGAACGCGCGTCCGCGCCCCCTCGCCCTCTACATCTTCGACCACGACCGCGCATCGGTGGAGCGCGTTCTCAGCCGCACCATGTCCGGCGGCGTGAGCGTGAACGAAACCCTGCTGCATATCGCCCAGGAGGAGCTTCCCTTCGGCGGCGTGGGCCCCTCGGGCATGGGCGAATACCACGGGCGCGCGGGTTTCGACACGTTCTCCAAGCGCAAGTCTGTGTTCCACCAGTCACGCATCAACGGGCTCAAGCTGTTCCGGCCCCCGTATGGAAAGCGCTTCGCCACGCTGGTGAAGCTGCTGCTGCGCTGACTTGCCGACTCGCCGCCAGTTCATCAAGGTGGGCTTCGCCGGCGCCGCGGTGTTCGCGACCGTGCGCTGGCTCGACCGCAGCGAGGCCGCCCCCGCCACAAATTACCGTTTTCTGGACGCGCAGGCGATCGTGATGGCCGCTGCCCTGGTGCCGGTGGTGCTTGCCGGCGCGTTGCCTGAGGAGCCCAGGGCGCGCGCTATCGCGATTCGCGAAGTGGTCGAGGCCTTCGATCGCGCGATCTCGGCCCTGAGCCCCGCGGTGCAGAAGGAAGTCGATCAGCTCTTCAGCGTCTTCCGCTTCGGTCCTTCGCGCCTGGCGTTCGCCGGCCTGTGGGAGCCGATGGAGGAAGCCCCCGTGGAAGAGGTCGCGGCGTTCCTCACGCGCTGGCGCACCAGCCGTTTCGAAATCCAACGCGCCGGCTACCAGGCGCTCACGCAGCTGATCCAGGCGTCCTGGTACGACAACACCACGTCCTGGGCGGCCATCGGCTACCCCGGACCGCCGAGGCTTCCATGAGCGTGGCCGATCCGATCGCCGAAGGGCTGGCTCGTGGCTGGAAGGCCATCGACGCAGCGATGCTCACGCGCGACCGCGAACTCGAATTTGATGTCGTCGTGATCGGCAGCGGCGCCGGCGGTGGCGTCACCGCGGAGATCCTCGCGCAGGCGGGCTTCAACGTCGCCATCGTGGAGGAAGGCCCGCTCGTGGGCTCGTCGGATTTCCGCATGCGCGAGCGCGAGGCCTATCCCCGCCTCTACCAGGAGTCGGCGGCGCGCCAGACTGCTGACCGCGCGATCACCATCCTGCAGGGGCGCTGCGTCGGCGGCGGGACGACGGTGAATTGGACCTCGAGCTTCCGCACACCGCCGCGAACGCTCGCCCACTGGAATTCCGCACACGGCCTCTCGACGATGACGGAGGCCGCGCTCGCGCCCTGGTTCGTGAGGATGGAAGAACGCCTTTCGATTGGTGCATGGTTGACGCCGCCGAACGAGAACAACGACATCCTGAGACGCGGCGGCCAGAAGCTGGGCATCCCGACTGCGTCGATCCGGCGCAACGTGAAGGGATGCGCGAACCTCGGCTATTGCGGCATGGGCTGCCCGCTCAACGCCAAGCAGTCGATGCTGGTCACCACCCTCCCGGCGGCACTCGACAAGGGTGCCACCCTGGTCCACCGCGCTCGCGTGACCCGCCTGGTGATCGAAGGTGATCGCGTCACCGCCTGCGAGGCGCGCGGTGTGGAGCGCAATGGCGCCGGGACAGGCACGCACCGCGTCCGCCTGCGGGCGAAGCATTTCGTCCTTTCCGCCGGATCCATCGGCTCGCCCGGGATCCTGCTGGCCAGTGGCGCGCCCAATCCCAACGCTCTCACCGGCAAGCGGACGTTCCTGCATCCCACGGTGGTCTCCGGAGCCGTCTTCCCGCAGAAGGTCGAGGGCTACTACGGCGCTCCCCAGACCATCTATTCCGATCACTTCCTCGATTCGCAAGCCCTCGATGGCCCGGTGGGCTTCAAGCTCGAGGCGCCACCCCTGCATCCGATCCTCGCGGCCATCACGTTGCCGGGGTTCGGCCCCGATCACCTTGCGTGGATGAAGCGGTTCCCCAACCTGCAGGTGCTGATCGCGCTGATGCGCGACGGCTTCCACGACGAATCGCAGGGTGGCCAGGTCGTGTTGAAGTCCGGCTGGCCGGTGCTCGACTATCCGATCACCGACTATCTTTGGAATGGCGTGCGCCGCTCCTACCTCGCGATGGCGGAATTGCAATTCGCGGCCGGGGCCCAGACCGTGATGCCGTTGCACGAAGGTGCCCGGCCGGTGAATCGCTGGAAGGATGCAAAGGCTGCAATCGAGGGCCTGCCGATGCGCCCGCTGCATTCGCGTGTGGTCAGCGCGCACGTGATGGGCGGCTGTGCCATGGGCAATGACGCGCGCAATTCCGTGGTCAACGAGGCCGGCCGGCACCATCACCTGGCAAACCTCTCGGTGCACGACGGATCGGTCTTCCCGACAAGCGTCGGCGCCAACCCGCAGCTCAGCATTTACGCCATCACGGCACGTATGGCGACGGGGCTGGCACAAAGCCTAAAGGGTTGACGTAGCTGGACAATTTCCTCGTTCGCTGCGATAATTGGCGGCTCTGCCACAAGCGGTGAAAGGAAATGCCATGGGCGATAAAATCGCTCTCGAAAAGCGCTACGGCGCCACCAACTACGCCCCTCTGCCGGTGGTGCTTTCGCGCGGCGAAGGCGTCTGGCTCTGGGACGACGAGGGCCGCAAGTACCTCGACATGCTGTCCGCCTATTCCGCCGTGAGCTTCGGCTACGGCCACCCCAAACTCCTCGCGACCCTCAACGAGCAGGCCAGCCGCCTTGCCGTGACCTCGCGTGCCTTCTATAGCGACACCCTCCCCCCATTCCTCGCCAAGCTGTGCGAGATCACGGGCATGGACCGCGCGCTGCCGATGAGCACCGGCGCGGAAGGCGTGGAGACCGCCATCAAGTGCGCCCGCAAGTGGGCCTACGTCGTGAAGAAGGTCCCCGCCAACCAGGCGGAGATCATCGTCTGCGACGGCAACTTCCATGGCCGCACCTCGACTATCGTCGGCTTTTCGTCCGAAGCGCAGTACCGCGATGGTTTCGGCCCCTACGCGACACAGGGCTTCAAGCACGTGCCGTTCGGGAATGCCAAGGCGCTGGAAGCCGCGATCACCCCGAACACCGCTGCCTTCCTGGTGGAGCCGGTGCAGGGCGAAGCCGGCATCATCGTGCCACCCGTCGGTTACCTCACCGAAGTCGCCCGCATCTGCAAGGCGCACAACGTCCTCATGATCGTGGACGAAGTGCAGACCGGCCTTGGACGCACCGGCAAGGTCCTGGCATGCCACCACGAGGCGGTGATGCCAGACGCCATCATCCTCGGCAAGGCGCTAGGCGGCGGTTTGCTGCCGGTGTCCGCGTTCTGTGCGCGTGAATCGGTCATGGGTGTCTTCAAGCCAGGCGACCACGGCAGCACCTTCGGTGGCAACGCGCTGGGCGCGGCCATCGGCCTCGCCTCCATCAACGTCCTGCTCGACGAGAAACTCGCGGACCGCGCCGCGGTAATGGGCGAATACCTGCTCAATCGCCTGCGTTCGATCACGAGCCCGATCGTGAAGGACGTGCGCGGCATGGGTCTGCTGATCGGTATCGAGCTGGATCCGAAAGTGGTTTCGGCGCGCAAGTTCGTCGAGACGCTGCTCAAGCACGGCGTGCTGAGCAAGGACACGCACGACACGGTGGCCCGCTTCGCGCCGCCATTGATCGTCGAGCGCGAGCAGCTCGACTGGGCCGTGGAGCGCATCCGCAACGCACTTGCCGAATACGGCCCGGTCTGCGAGAAGGCCGCCTAGCGGCGTGTCACCCGAGCGACCTCGCGCTCCGCTGTCCAGGGGCCCGGGGCCCAATCACCTGCGGTAGTCTTTTCGCACCGCGGGGTTGAGGCGTTCGATGTCCGCCTTCACATCCTCGCGGCTGCGCTCGTAGACCAGCTCGCGCCCCATCACACTGCCGACGTAGGCCAGGCCATTGCGCGAAGGCGAGAGATCGCACTTCACGCTGTGGACGCCCTCACCGAGCACGACCGAGATGTGTTCCGGACGCTTGTTGAGCACGACCACCTCCAGCACCTGGCCGTTCTCGGTCTTGAGCTTGATCTTTTCTTCCATGATTTTCCTGGACCGGGGGATTGGCTGGTTTACGGATTGGCCGGCGGCGCGCTCTTCACCTGGCGCCGCAGCACCTTGCCCACGTTTGTCTTTGGCAGCTCTTTCCAGAACTCGACCACCTTCGGAACCTTGTAGTTGGTGAGGTGCTGGCGGCAATGCGCCAGCACGTCCTCCTTCGACAGCGCGGGATCCTTGCGCACCACCACCAGGCGCACCTTCTCGCCGGAATGGTCGTCCGGCGCGGCGACCGCGCAACACTCGAGCACGCCGGGCATCATCGCGACGACGTCTTCGATCTCGTTCGGATATACGTTGAAGCCGGAGACCAGGATCATGTCCTTCTTGCGGTCCACGATCTTCACGTAGCCCTCGGGCGTCATGAGGCCGATGTCGCCGGTGCGGAAGGCGCCATCGGATGTCATGGCGCTGGCGGTCTCCGCCGGGCGATTCCAGTAGCCCTTCATCACCTGCGGCCCCGCGATGCAGATCTCGCCGGTCTGCCCTATAGGCAGGATGCGCGCGTCGTCGTCACGAATGGTGACGGTGGTTGATGAGATCGGCAGGCCCGCGAAGCCGGTGTATTCGGCATTCGCGACGATCGGGTTGATGCAGGCGCCCGGCGAAGTCTCCGTGAGGCCGTACCCTTCGACCAGCGCCACGCCGGTGACCTGCTTCCAGCGCTCGGCCACGGCGCGCTGCACCGCCATTCCCCCGCCAAGCGACATCTTCATCGGCTTGAAGTCGATGTCGGCGAAACCCGGCGTATTGAGCAGGCCGTTGAAGAGCGTGTTCACGCCGGTGATCGCCGTGAAGCGGGTCTCCTTGAGGGTCTTCACGAAGCCCGGCATGTCGCGCGGATTCGTGACCAGGATGTTGTGCCCGCCGATCTTCATGAATACCAGGCAATTTCCGGTGAGCGCGAAGATGTGATAAAGCGGCAGCGCGGTGATGATGGTCTCTTCACCCTCGCGCAGTCCCGTGCCCCACCATGCGGAGGTCTGCAGCAGGTTGGCGACGATGTTGCCGTGGGTGAGCATCGCGCCCTTCGACACGCCGGTCGTGCCACCCGTGTATTGCAGGAACGCGATGTCGTCATGGGTGAGCGGCGGCTCGACCAGCTCGTGCCCGCGACCGGCCGAGAGCGTGTCGTTGAAGGCGATGGAGCCCGGCAGGCTCCAGGGGGGCACCATCTTCTTCCTGTGTTTTACCACCAGGTTGGTGATGAGGGACTTGGGCCACGGCAACATGTCGCCGATCTGCGTGGTGACAACCGTCTTGACCTTCGTCTGCGGGATCACCGACTGCAGCGTGTGGGCGAAGTTCTCGAGGATCACGATCGCGGTCGCGCCGGAGTCGTTCAGCTGGTGCTCGAGCTCGCGTGGCGTATATAGCGGATTGCAGTTGACCACGGTGTAGCCGGCGCGAAGCGCGCCGAACAGGGCCACCGGGTATTGCAGCAGGTTGGGCATCATGATCGCGACCCGTGCGCCGCGCTCGATCTTCGCCACGTTCTGCAGCCAGCTGCCGAAATCGCGCGACAGGCGCTCCAGGCGGCTGAACGTGAGCGTGGCGCCCATGTTGGAGAAGGCGGGCAGGCTCGCGAAGCGGGTGCAGCTTTCCGCGAAGATCTCGCGGACGCTCGCGTAGCGGCCCGGTTCGATCTCTCCGGGCACCCCGGGCGGGTAGGATTTCAGCCACGGCCGCTCCATCGTCGTTCTCTCCTCCAGGATCGTTGCCATCCTTCACGAACCTCTAGCGGGTTGTGTCGTCGGAGTGTAACCCGGAGCGCGGTGGGGCATGTCGCGCCTATACTGCATTCCCGACCACGAGGAGGAGCGGCACATGGCAGCGAAACGGAAATCCCGCGGCACCACAGGCGACGGCGCGCAATCGATGCGCGACTCCGCGCACAGGATCTGGCTGGCGGGACTGGGCGCCTTCGAGCGCGCGAAGTCCGAAGGCCCGAAGATGTTCGAGGCGCTGGTCTCGCAGGGAATGCAGATGCGGGGCCGCGCCACCGAGGCGGCGGACGCCGCGCTCACGACGTTGCGTGAGCAGGCGGGAGATGCCCAGGGCAAGTGGGACAAGCTGGAGCAGGTCTTCGAGGATCGCGTGGCCCGATCACTCCACCGCCTCGGCGTGCTCACCAAGGGCGAGGTCGACGACCTGGCCGCACAGGTGCGCGAACTCAACGAAAGCGTGCGCGGAATGATGCACAACGCCCGCCCTTCCAGGCCCAAGTCGAAGCGCAAGGCGGCCGCGAAGGGCGCGACGAAGAAGAAGGCCGCCCGGAAGGCGAAGCGCCCTACTCCCGCGTAACGCGGTCCGCCAGCTTCACGTAGCCTTCCATCGCCTTGTCGGCGGAAGTGCCCTTGAGCTTTGCCCACGCCTCGTACTTGGCCCGGTTCACGAAGTCCGTGAATCCGGGCTTGTCACCGGCCACGTCACCTTCGGTGGCCTGCTTGAAGTGCGCGTAGAGCTTGAGCTTCATTTCGCTACCGGGGTCTTTCTTCGCCTTGAGTACCGAGGCGGCCGCGGCATCGAATTTCTTCTTCAGGTCGGACATGGACTTCCCTTCTGGGGTCGCGATCGTTGTAAAGTTAGCTGAAGGCGCAGCCCATGACAAACAAAGAACGAATATCAGGGGTCGACACCGCTTGGCTCCGCATGGAGCAACCCACGAACCTCATGATGATCGTGGGCGTCATGATGTTCGAGCGGAAGATCCGCAAGGCCGACGTCAAGCGCGTGCTCGAGGCCCGATTCCTTGCCTACCGCCGCTTCCGCCAATGCGCCATCGAAGAAGCCTCCGGCGCCTGGTGGCGAGAGCCGGAAGACTTCGACATCAACAACCACGTGCATCGCGTGTCGCTGCCGGGCAAGGCCGGCAAGGCGGAGCTCGAAAAACTGGTGAGCGAGCTGGCTTCGACGCCACTCGACTTCGGCCGACCGCTCTGGGACTTCCATGTCGTCGACAACTACGAAGGCAGCAGCGCCGTCGTGCTGCGCGTCCATCACTGCTACGCGGATGGCATCGCGATGATCCAGGTGATACTTTCGCTCACGCATGGCACTGCGCCCGGCAGCCTGGAGCTTCCTCCTGTCGAACCCGAGAGGGTCTCGAGCGGCGATGCCGACCTGCTCGCGCAGTTGCTGAAGCCACTGGCCGGGATGCTCGGCAACGCCAAGGAGATGGGCCTGGGTCTCCTGCAGCAAGGCCGCGAGCTGGCCACCCATCCGCAGGTTGCCGCCGCGGCGCTGGAAGAAGTTGCGCGCAAGGGCATGGGCTTCGTGGGCGAGGTGGCCAGCCTTGCGTTGATGGGTCCGGACGCGCCCACGCGCTTCAAGGGAAAGTTGGGCAAGGCGAAACGTGTCGCCTGGGCCGAACCCCTGCCCCTCGACGAGGTGAAGGTCGTCGGCAAGGCACTCGGCTGCTCGATCAACGACGTGCTGCTGTCGATG
Organism: Usitatibacter sp.; assembly: GCA_039915735.1. Taxonomy (GTDB): domain Bacteria; phylum Pseudomonadota; class Gammaproteobacteria; order Burkholderiales; family Usitatibacteraceae; genus Usitatibacter. Next base: position 9,839 of record JBDSMR010000058.1, read on the forward strand.
GCCGCGGGAGCGCTGCGCGATTACCTGATTGAAAAGGGAGACCCGGTCGACGGGCTCGAGATCCGCGCCATCGTGCCAGTCAACTTGCGGCCGCCGAGCGCCTCGGGGGGACTGGGCAACCAGTTCGGCCTCGTTTTCCTCGACCTGCCCATCGGCATCGAGCACCCGCTCGAAAGGCTCTACGCGGTGCGCAGCCGCATGCTGGCGCTCAAGGGGTCCTACCAGCCGATGATCGCGCTGGGCCTGCTGGGCGCCGTTGGCCTGGGGCCCAAGGTGCTTCAGGAACGCGTGACCGCACTGCTGGGAAACAGCGCCAGTGCGGTGATGACAAACGTGCCCGGTCCGCAGCAGCCGCTCTACTTCGCCGGCCAGAAGATCCGCGAGCTCGATTTCTGGGTACCGCAGTCCGGTGGCATCGGCATGGGTGTATCGATCCTTTCGTACGACGGGCGCATCCAGTTCGGCGTCATCACCGATGTCGGCCTCGTTCCCGACCCCAATGAAATCGTCGAGCGTTTCAGTGACGAATTCGACCAGCTCATGTGGGTCACGCTGATGAGCCCGTGGGGGACTGACACAGGCGAACCGGCATCCGAAGCGAGGCCGTCACGGCCAACCGCGGATGTCGAGCCCGCGACCCCGCGCACAGCTTCCCAGGGGCCCGAGGCGGGGACGCAGTCCTCCCGCAAAAAAATCCCGAAGCGCTTCAGGAACCTTTGATCGCGGCAATCGCGTCCATCTCGACCAGGTAGCCGTAGTGCAGCTGCGGCACCGGGACCACGGTGCGCGCGGGTTTGTGCGTCCCCATCATCTCCGCATAGACGCGATTGAAGTCCGGCCAGTGCGCGATGTCGGCGATGTAGACCGTCGTACGAAGGATATGGTCTCGCGAGCTTCCTGAGGCTTCCACGATCGCGATCACGTTGGCGATGACCTGGCGTGCCTGCGATTCGAAGTCCTGCGGCTTCTTCTCCGGATCACGCGGATCCAGCGGCAATTGCCCTGCCACGTAGACGACCCCCGCATGCACGATTGCCTGCGAATAGTGGCCGCGCGCGGCGGGCGCCGTATCGGTGTTGATCGTCTTCATCATCGGCTCCGTTGTCGAAAACGACACTGTGGACGAGCTGGTTGGGGCTGAAGCGCAATGAAAACGGGCCGGCATGCTGCCGGCCCGCGTCCCATCGTTTGCCGGCGTAGCCGGCGCGATGACTTACTTGAGGTGCTTGGAGACCAGCTTGGTCATTTCGAACATCGAGACCTGCTTCTTGCCGCCGAACACTTCCTTCAGCTTGTCGTCGGCGTTGATCATCCGGCGATTCGTCTTGTCCTGGAGGTTGTTCTTCTTGATGTAGCCCCAGATCTTGCTCGTGACTTCCGTGCGCGGGATCGGGGTGCTGCCGACGACGGCCGCCAGCGAGGCGCTGATGGTCATCGGCTTCATGAAAGCGGCGTTCGGCTTGCGCTTGGCTGCGGGCTTCTTTTTCGCGACCGGCTTCTTCGCGACAGGTTTCCTGGCTGCGACTTTCTTGGCGACGGGCTTCTTGGCCGCCGGCTTCTTCGCTGCTTTCTTGGATTTTTTAGCTGCCATTGATGAATCCTCCAATCTGATGATGACGTTGGGTGCTAGTCCATCCCGCCCTTACGGCGCGACAGCGAGAGGATGCGCAAGCGAAAACGCCTTGTCAACACTTTTCACTCGGAAGAACTGCTTTTTCTCCTCTGCGTACCGCCTGCGCAACACGGAAATTCACTCGATCTCAGAGCGAGCGGCTTCGATGTCGAGCTTCTCCATGGCATCGCGCGCTTGCATCTGCGCCGCTTTCTCATAGAGCGAGCCGGCTTCATCGAGCCATTTCTTCCCATGCATCAGCACCATGCCGTTGGCCATCTCGATGTGCGCGATAGGTGAATCGGGCGCGAGCTTGAGCGCCTTGCGGAAGTGATCCTCGCCCGCGTCCTTTTTCGCTCCATAGGTAAGGCCGCCGACGAGGCCGCCCACCTTGTTGATGATCTCGGCGTGGTACGCGCCCATCGCGATATGGGCATCCGCATGTCCGGGTTGCAGCTTGAGGGCCGCCTCGAGCGCGGCGCGGATCTTGCCGCCATAGCCCTGCGCCAGCGCCTTCGCGACCGATATCCGCTGGCTGTAGCGTCCCGCGGCATAGGCGTAGAGGTAATGCGCATTGGCGTTCTTCGGCTCCGCCTTCGCCTGCTGCCCGGCGCGGTTCATGACTTCCTCGAATAGCGCGATCTTCGACGTGTCCTTCGGCTCGACGCCGTTGGCGTAGATCGCCTGCGCCTTGTTGGCGGCGGTGAGGCCCGCGCCACCCGCCCCCAGCCCCGTCGCCACCGCCTCGGCGAACTGGCCGGCGTGGAAAAGGCGCCAAGCCTCCTGCGCGCCCTTGTCCTTCGGGAACGGCTCGCAATCACCGCGGTGCAGCTTGTCCCAGGCCTTCTTCAGGGCGTCGCCCGCGTAGGTGAATGATTTCGCGGGATGGGGAAATGCCTTCCATTTGCTCGCGGCCATGGTCCTCCTCAGTCGATGTAGTTGCGGCCCAGCAGGTCGAGGTGCTCGCGCGCCTCGCCCAGCAGGTAAGGTGCGACCAGCGTCATCACCTGGTATGCGCCCTGCCCCAGGTCGGCCGAGTCGCCACGCGACGACGCGTCCGCGGGGCGGCGGCTGCGCAGGGTCCGGTAGTTGAGCCAATACGTCGCCACCACCAGCACATTATCGACGAGGGAGCGTATTTCCGCAGGGCTCGCGCGCATCGCGCCCGCACCCACCAGGCCCTCGCACAACGCCACAATCGCCCTGGACTTGCGCTCGATGATGCGATTGAAGCGCTCACGCAGGCGGCGATTGCGCGACACCAGGTCGTCGAGATTGCGATACAGGAAGCGGAATTCCCAGATGCCCTCGAACATCAGGTGCAGGTAGAGCCAGAGATCTTCGATCGCGCCAGGACCGTCGGGCGCCGTGCGCGGGTCGATGTCGATCCGCTCCTCGAAGCGCGCGAACAGCTCCTCGACGATCTGGTCCTTGTTGCGGAAGTGGTAATAGAGGTTGCCGGGGCTCATGTCGAGCTCGGCCGCGATCACACCGGTGGTGACATGGGCCTCGCCGCGTTCGTTGAAGAGCCGCAGGGCTTCGGCAAGTACGCGAGCGCGGGTGCGCTGCGTGCGTACGGTGTTTCCATCGGCTTTGGCCACCATATGGCGCGGGAGCCTATCACGCCGCGCGGGCCATCCAGCGCCGGAGCTCGGCGAGGCTGTCCTGGAGTTCACTCACGGCTTCGGGCAACGCGCCCTTGCGGTGACGGCGCCGCTTCCCGAGGTCGAGGCGGCGATGGGGGTCTTTCAGCACCTCCCAGCGGTAACGGATGCCATGGCGGGCCAGCATCGGCTCGAGCGTGGCCGCGCGCCTCACCAGGTCGTTGCGGGTGCGCTCGTAGGCGTGCTCGCAGACGCGTTGGCGGGTGGCGTAGCTGAAGATGTTGGTGAAGAAGATCTCGCTGTCGTCGGGCTCCGGCTGGAACAGCACCACGTCGGCGCCGCGATACTGCGTGCGGTATTTCGCCAGGCCGATGGCCATGCGCGAATGGATCACGGCGCGGATGGTTTGTGACAGCACCATCGGCAGTCCGCCGTCTACCAGGTTCGCATGCGGGCCGCGTCCGCGCTGGGCGGCAAGCGTGGCGTCGAAGGGAACAATCGGGTTCACGCAAATGACGAGACGCACGCCATCGTCGAGGGCTTCCGAAGCGTGCAGAGTCTTGCGCAGCGCACCGTCGACGAAATGCCGCCCGTCGATCTCGACCGGCGGGAACAATCCCGGCAACGCGGCACTGGCCTGGACCGCCTTCGAGATCGGTACATGGTCGTGGCCCTTGCGCCCGAAGCTCACCGACTCTCCCGTGTCCAGATCGGTGGCCACCAGATAGAGGCGCCGGCCCAGTTTGCGAAAGTCGTTGGTGTGGCCGGGTTGCGTGAAGATCACCGCGAGGTAGCGATGGATCGCCTCGTTGTCGAACACCCCCGTGGGAATGGCTCGACCCAGAGCCGCGAACGACTCCAAGGTCCCGCGGCTCAGCGGGCGGCGCAGGTATCGCCAGACTGATTCAGCCAGTAGCGGTGGAACCTTTTTCGCGCGGCGCAGGAACTCGCCAAACGCCGGGCGCATGAAGAGCCCGGGCGTCAGCGCCAGGGGCCCGTGACCACCTTCGATGAAGAAGCGATGCACCTCCTCCATCTCGATGCCGTTGGCAAGCGTGGCGGCGAGGAAACTTCCGGCACTCACGCCGACATAGCAATCGAGCGAGTTGAGGTCGAGGCCGGCGAGCGATTCCTGGAGCGCCAGCAGCGCCCCGATCTCGTAGACAGCGCCGAACGGCCCGCCTCCAGCTAGGGCCAGGCCGATCTTCGCGTTTTTTTGCGACCCCCTGCCCAGACCTCTCCCAGAGGAGAGGGCGCGATCGTGGCGTGAGGTTTCGCGAACGCCGCGTGCCAATTCAGGCGCGGGCGCGGGAGCGGGAGCGGCGCAGCTGGTCGACGCTTTGCTGCAGCTGTGCGACCTGGCGCGAGAGCGCCTTGACGTCCTTGCTGCTGGGCACGCCGAGCTTCGAGATGGCGCGGCTCACGCGCTGCTCGAACACTTTCTCCAGATGGGAGACGGCGCCGACGGTACGGTCGCGGGCGACTTCGGCACCGGAGGTCACGGCGTCGCGCGCCTGCATGGCCTTGGCGATGGCGAGCTTGCGGCCCTTCCGCTGCAGTGCTGAACCCTGCTTGAGCAGCGTGCCGACGGTGGCGAGCGCATCCGCCTTGATCTTGTTGATCCGGCCGATGGGCGTCGCGGCCTTGCGCGTGGTGCGGGTGGTGCGTTTGGTGCGGGCCATGGAAATTCCTTTCGTAGGGGTGGCTTGAAGCATCTACGCACACGATACCGGGGGGAATTAGAGCATTCCTACTATTCTCGATTCGGTATCATCGACGAAAGGACTCGAAGCAAAACCCGGAGGGGGACAGCAATGACGTATTTCGTGACCGGCGCCACGGGGTTCATCGGGCGTTTCCTCGTCGACAAGCTGCTCGCGCGCGGGGGCGACATCCATGTCCTGGTGCGCAAGGGCTCCGTGGAGAAGCTGGACGAGCTGCGCGGACGCTGGGGTGCCGATGAGAAGCGTGTCATCGCCATCGTGGGCGACCTCTCGAAACCGAAGCTTGGAATGTCACCCGCCGACCTCGCGAAACTCAAGGGCAAGGTCAAGCACTTCTTCCACCTCGCCGCCCTCTACGACCTCTCCGCCGATGCCAAGAGCCAGGAAAGCGCCAACATCGAGGGCACGCGCCACGCCGTCGAGGCCGCCGATGCGGTGAAGGCGGGGGTCTTCCACCACGTGAGCTCGATCGCCGCGGCGGGTCTCTACGACGGCGTCTTCCGCGAGGACATGTTCGACGAGGCAGAGGAGCTGGACAACCCCTACTTCCGCACCAAGCACGAGTCCGAGGGCGTGGTCCGCAACGAGTGCAAAGGCGCCTGGCGCGTCTACCGCCCGGGCATCGTGGTGGGCCACTCGAAGACGGGCGAGATCGACAAGATCGACGGCCCCTACTATTTCTTCAAGCTGATCCAGAAGATGCGCAAACTCCTGCCTTCGTGGATGCCCACGGTTGGTATCGAGGGCGGCCGCATCAACATCGTGCCGGTGGATTTCGTGGTCGACGCGTTGGACCACATCGCGCACAAGAAAGGGCTCGATGGGGGTTGCTTCCACCTGACGGATCCGGAGCCGATGCGCGTCGGCGAGGTCCTCAACCTCTTCGCCAAGGCCGCGCATGCGCCGCAGATGACGATGCGACTGAACGCCAAGATGTTCAGCTTCATCCCGTCGTTCGTGGTGGATTCGGTGATGACGCTCGGCCCGGTGCGGCGCATCCAGAAACAGGTGCTCTCCGACCTCGGCATCCCCAAGGACATGTTCACCTTCGTGAACTACCCCACGCGCTTCGACACCCGCGAAGCGGAGAAGGCCCTCAAGGGCACCTCGATCAAGGTACCGCGCCTGGCCGACTACGCCTGGCGCCTCTGGGACTACTGGGAGCGCCATCTCGATCCGGATCTGTTCATCGACCGCTCGCTTGAGGGCAAGGTGCACGGCAAGGTCGTCGTCGTCACCGGCGCCACCTCCGGCATCGGTGAAGCAACGGCCTACAAGCTGGCCGAAGCCGGTGCGCAAGTCGTAGTGGTGGCTCGCGACCCGGCGAAGGCCGCGCCCGTCATGGACAGGATCAAGGCCGCCGGCGGCAACGCGAAGTTTGTCTCCTGCGACCTCTCCGACCTCGCGGACTGCGACAAGCTCGTGGCGACGGTGCTCAAGCAATACGGCCGCTGCGACTACCTGGTGAACAATGCCGGGCGTTCGATCCGCCGCGGCATAGCCTCCTCGTTTGACCGCTTCCACGATTTCGAACGCACGATGCAGCTCAACTACTTCGGCAGCCTGCGCCTCATCATGGGATTCCTGCCCGCGATGGTGAAGGAAGGCGGCGGCCACATCATCAATATTTCGTCGATCGGCGTGCTCACGCGCGCGCCACGCTTCTCCGCGTATGTGGCCTCGAAGGCCGCGATGGACGCCTTCAGCGATTGTGCGTCGAGCGAGTTCATCGACAACAACGTGCACTTCACCACCATCAACATGCCGCTGGTGAAGACGCCGATGATCGCCCCGACCAGGCTCTACGACCACGTGCCGACGCTCACGCCGGCGCAGGCGGCCGACCTCGTGGTCGAGGCCATCGTCTACAAGCCGGTGCGCATCGCCACGCGCCTGGGCATCTTCGGCGAGATCCTGCACGCGGTCGCGCCCAAAGCCACCCAGATCCTGCTCAATACGGCCTTCCGCATGTTCCCGGACTCCGGCGCGGCCAAGGGCAAGAAGGGCGAGGAAGCGAAGCAAGTCGAGCTTTCACCTGAACAGATCGCGTTCGCCCAGATCACACAGGGCATTCATTGGTAGGAAGTGTCATGAAAAACGCACACCTGCGCGTGGTGATGTGCCTGCCCGCGCCCTGACCCGCACGAGGAAAACCCATGGCCACTCCGCTGCGCGCGGGCGACCCCGCCCCCGAATTCACCGCGAAAACCACCGACGGGCGCGAGGTCTCGCTCAAGGACTATCGCGGCCGCAAGCTGATCATGTATTTCTACCCGATGGACGACACGCCAGGCTGCACCAAGCAGGCGTGTTCGCTGCGCGACAGCAACGCGGAGATTGCCGCCAAGGGCGCCGCGGTGCTTGGCGTCTCGACGCAGGATGAAGCCTCGCATCGCAAGTTCACCGAGAAGTACAAGCTCAATTTCCCGTTGCTGGCCGATACCGATGGCGCCGTGGGCCGCGCCTACGGAACCATCGGCGGCCCGGGACTGATCTCGAAGCTCAAGTCGGCTGCCGGAATGGCCGACCGCGTGACCTTCGTGATCGACGAGAAGGGCCGCATCGCGCACGTGATCGACCGCCCCGACGTCACCAACCACGCCGACGAGGTGCTTGCGCTGCTCTAGCGTGGGCGGGCCGGAAGGTCCAGGGCTTCCCGCAGCAGCTCGAAAGTCCTCGCTGCACTGAGGAGCGCCAGATGCCCCTTGCCGGGCACGGTGATGTTGCGCGCCCAATCGAGGCGGCTGGTGTCCTGCGGCGACACGAGGTTGTCGTGCGGCGAGTAGATCGACGTTGTCGGCACTTTTGAGGTGACGCGGGCCTCTTCCGCCTCGAGCCTGCGCAGGAAATCGCTGCCTCGCCGCATCTGCCGCGCATTGAGGCCCATGCCGAACGTCGCCAACATGGTGCCGTGATGCGGGCTCGCGATTGTCACGAGCCTGTGCACGCGGCCAATCCCATGGACCCGCAGGTACTCACGCGCCGCGAGCCCGCCCATGCTGTGGCAGACGAGAACAACCTTTCCCTGGCCGCAGCCCGCCGCGATGCGCTCGATGGCCTCGTGCAGCTCGGCGGCGAAGTCCTCGATGGAGGAAAACACCACCGGGAAATTGGGCGCGAACAGCGGACCCGCACCGGCGGATTCGAGGAATCGCACCAGTGGCCTGAAGTAGCCGCGATTGCTGAGGTACCCATGGACCAGCACGATCGGAAGTCCCTGCGCCGGCGTGGCGGGCAAGTTGCGCCGCACCATCCATCGCTCGAAGGGCAGCTGCAGCAGGTTGTCGGTGACCAGCGCCCCGTATTCACCCACGAGGTAACGCGGCACGTCGATCAGCCTGATGCTGTCCGCGGCAGTGCGTGGCGAGCGCCAAAGCCATCCGAGGAAGCAGGTGAAGCAAACCAGGACCAGGCGGGCGCCGAATAACATGGCGAGGGCGGCGAAGACGATGGCGATCCACGGCCAATCGCGGGACGCATGCAGCCAGGCGCCAATCACCACGTAAGTGGCGAGCTCCAGCAGGAGTGAGACCTGGACGAGGCGTGCAAGCATGGGCGCGGGGCATTGTACAATCGCCCGATGCTGCTGCACGCTGCGACAATTTTCCTCAGCGCCTTCCTCCTTTTCCTCGTCCAACCCATCCTCGCGAAGCAGATCCTGCCCTGGTTCGGCGGGGCGGCGATCGTGTGGACGTTGTGCATGGTGTTCTTCCAGTTCGTGCTGCTGCTGGGCTACGCCTACGCGCACTGGCTCTCCAGCCGCATCAGCCTCAAACGCCAGGGCTGGATCCATATCGCACTCCTGGTCGCAAGCCTCGTCTTCCTGCCGATAGCCCCTGACGTGGGCTGGAAGCCGGCCGGGGACGCCAACCCGGTCACGCGAATCCTTCTGCTGCTCTTCGCGACCGTCGGGTTGCCCTACTTCCTGCTTTCGTCAACCAGCCCATTGGTGCAGGCGTGGTTCGCGCGCGCCTATCCCGGCACCAGCCCCTATCGCCTGTTCGCGCTTTCCAATTTCGCCTCCATGCTGGCGCTGCTGGGTTATCCGTTCCTGTTCGAGCCCTGGCTCACCAACCCGCAGCAGTCGTTCTGGTGGTCGGCGGGTTACACCGCCTTCGTCCTGCTTTGCGCGGGCCTTGCCTGGAGCTGCCGTGCGCTCGAGCCCTTGCCGGCGGAGAACTGGGCGGGCAACGCCGAAGCGCAGACGGAGCCTGCGCCGCGCGCAAGCTCGATCGTTCTCTGGCTGGCGCTCTCAGCGATGGGTTCGGTCACGCTGCTGGGCGTGTCCAACCACCTCACGCAGAACATCTCTTCGATACCGCTGCTGTGGGTGATCCCGCTCGCGGTGTACCTGCTGACGTTCATCCTGTGCTTCGAGGGACGCATCTGGTACAAACGCGACATCTACCTCGGCAGCCTCGTCTGGATCCTGTGCGTGATGGCCTGGTTCCTGGCCGACAAGCGCCTGCAGTTCGAGCTGGTCTGGCAGGTGGCGGTATTCACGATCGGGCTCTTCTTCGTCTGCATGTTCTGCCACGGCGAACTCGCCAGGCTGCGGCCTGGCCCCAGGCACCTCACGCTTTTCTACCTCATCGTCTCGCTCGGTGGGGTGATCGGCGGGGTGCTGGTGGGCATCGTGGCGCCGGTCACGTTGCCCGGCTACCTCGAGCTCGAGATCGCGCTGGTCGTGATCGCGGCGCTCGCTCTGATCACCAACATGCGCCGTCCCTGGCCCATCCTGCTGATGCTCACGGTGGTGATTGGGTTCACCTTCTCGGCGCTGGTCTATCGGATCAGAAGCTTCACCGAGGACACGGTCCACATCGAGCGCAACTATTACGGCGTGCTGCGCGTGAAGGAAAACAAGTCGACCATGGAAGGCGAGGAGATGAGGTACCGCTCGCTGGTCCATGGCGCGATCCTCCATGGCGAGCAGTACCTGTCCGAAAAGTACCGCCGATCAGCGACGACCTACTACAAGACCTCGTCGGGCATCGGCCGCACGATCCTGGCCTTCGACGGCAAGCCGATCAAGGTCGGCGTCATCGGCCTCGGCGCGGGCTCGCTCGCGGTGTACGCCAACGCCGGCGACACCTACCGCTTCTATGACATCAACCCGGCGGTGATCGAGGTGGCCAATAACTGGTTCACGTACCTGAAGGATTCGCCCGGCAAGATGGAGACGGTGCTGGGCGACGCCCGGCTCTCGCTGGAGCGCGAAGCGCCGCAGGACTTTGACGTGCTCGCGATCGACGCCTTCTCCGGAGATTCGATCCCGGTGCACCTCATCACCTACGAGGCGTTCACCGAGTACCTGCGGCACCTGAAGCCCGAAGGAGTGATCGCCTTCCATGTGTCCAACCGGTTCCTGGACCTGAAGCCGGTGCTGCTTTCGATCGCCGGGAAACACAAGCTCGAATACGCCTTCCTGCACGAGATCGGGGAGAACGGCGGGACCACAAGTGATTGGGTGATCGTCACGCGCTCGAAGCACTTCATCCTGCAGGCGTCGATCGTCGAGGCTACGGAGCCGGTGGCGCCGCAGCCGGGACTAAAGTTGTGGACGGACGACTTCAACAATCTCTGGCAAGTGTTAAAGCACTAGGCTTTACGGACTAAAGCAGGAACGCCGACATCGGCGTTCGTTCCAGCAGCCAGCGCAGCGTCAACCCCGCGAAAGCGTGGAAGCCACCCGGTCGGCGATGAAGGCACTCACGCGTTCATTCGATTCGAGCGTGACACCGGCGATATGCGGCGTGAGCAGCAGGCGTGGCGCGCCGGCGAGCGGGGAGCCGGCTGCAAGCGGCTCGTTCTCGAACACATCCAGCGCAGCGCCACCCAGGCGCCCTTCCCTCAGCATCGTCGCCAGCACCGCTTCGTCGATGATGCCGCCGCGCGCCGTGTTGATCACGATGGCGTCGCGTTTCATCAGGGCGAGCTTCTCCATTCCAAGCAGGCCGCGAGTCTGGTCATTGAGCGGGATGTGCAGCGAGACCACATCGCTGGCCGCGAGCAATTCGTCCAGCGGCATGGCGTCGGTGCGCGACTGGCCCCAGGATGAATCGGAAGGCGTCACCAGGGGGTCGTAGCCCACGACCTTCATGCCGATCGCGGCGGCCTTGCGCGCGGTCAGCCGGCCGATGCTGCCGAAGCCCACGATGCCGATGACCTTGCCGGCTGCTTCACGTCCCTGCGAAAGCGTCTGGCGCGGCCACGTGCCCGCCTCCACCGCCTTGGTCGAAAAATAGGCGCCACGCAGCAGCATCAGCGCCGCGGCCACCACGTATTCCGCGACCGACTCCGCATTCGCGCCCGAGGCGGGAATGACTTCGATGCCGCGGGATTCACACGCCACCACATCAATGTTGTCGAGCCCCACGCCGAGGCGTCCGATGACACGCACGTCGCGCGCTGCTTCCAGCAGCTTTCCCCGGACCTGGGTGCGATTGCGCACGATCCACGCCTTCGCGCCGGGAAGCGCCGCCTCCAGGGCCGCATCGTCGTCCACCAGCTTGGGCCGGTAGTCGACATCGAATTTCGCGCGCAGCCGCTCGACGGCCGGGGCGTCCATGAACTCGCTGATGACGATTCGAGCACTCATGGTGCGGAGTGTAGCGGCTGACCCGCCCGCCGCGCCAGATAGCCGGTGACTTCCTCGCGGTCGTGGTACAGGTGCTTGAAGCGCAGGTAGTAGCCACGCCCGCCGAGCGCCACGTCGATGATTTCGCGGCAGCGCTGCAGCTCGTCCCAGCGCTTCTTCATCGGCAGCTTCAGGTTGAAAATGCTTTCCTGGCACCAGCCCTTGTCGATCCATCGCGCCACCAGAGTGGCGATTCGCGACGGACTTTCCACCATGTCGCAGACCATCCAGGCGACCGGGTCCGCAGGCTGGTAGTGGAAGCCGTCATCGCGGCGATGTTTCACCTGTCCGCTTTCCATCAGTGCCGCGTCCATGCCGCCGTTGTCGATGGCGGTCACCATGAAGCCCCGTTGCACCAGCTGCCAGGTCCAGCCGCCGGGTGCGGCGCCGAGATCGGCCGCTTGGGTGCCCGGCTCGAATTGCCGGCCCGGCAGGAACTCCATCATCGCCTCGGCGAGCTTGAGGGTGGAGCGCGACGGCGATCCCGAAGGCATGCGCAGCCGCGGAATGCCCATGGGCCAGCGCGACGAATTGGCAACGCTGGCGAGGCCCACGTAGCAGGCGCGGCCGCCGACGAAGAACACGTGCAGCCGCTCCGGTGCGGCCACGTCGTCGAACACCACGCCTGCCTTGCGCAGCGCCCGCTCGAGGTGCGGGGTGAGTGGCTTGGCCAGCTGCGCGAGCGACTTGCCGTCGTTGGTGTCCGGCATTTCGATGAGGAGCGAAGCGAATCTCGTGCCGAGCGCGCGTGCCGCATTGGCGATCGGCGTCGCACGGTCGGCCTCCGGCAGCGCGGTGAGCATTTCGCCCACGCGCACCATCTGGCGGGGAAACACGAGGTGCGTGTAATCGAGGTTGGCGCCGAACTCAACGCCCGCCTCGTCGTTGTGCGCATGAAAAACCGCGAAACCGCTATCCGGCTTGGCCTTCACGAAGCCATCGCAGCCCATCACGGCCGCGGCCGCCATGACCTCCTGCGCGATCTCCTTCTCGAAGCCGGCGCGTCCCTGGAACAGGATCTGTGCAGGCTTCAATGGGGCCGTGCGTGCCGGAACAGGCGAAAGAAGTTTTCCGTGGTGTGGCGGGCAATGTCCTCGTACGGTGTTTCCCGAAGGCGCGCGACTTCTTCCGCGATGTGTTTCACGAACGCGGGCTGGTTCGATTTGCCGCGATGTGGCACCGGCGCGAGGTAGGGCGAATCGGTCTCGACCAGCATCCGGTCCAGCGGCACGCGGCGCGCGACGTCCTTGAGTGCCACCGCGTTCTTGAACGTGACGATGCCGGAGAATGAGATCAGGAAGTTCATTTCGAGCGCGGCCTCGGCCACTTCCCAGCTCTCGGTGAAGCAGTGCATCACGCCGCCTGCATCACCAGCGCGTTCTTCGCGCATCAGGCGCAGCGTGTCCGCGGCGGAGGAGCGCGTATGGATCACCAGGGGCTTGCCGCATTCGCGTGCCGCGCGGATGTGCGTGCGGAAGCGCTCGCGCTGCCATTCGAGGTCGCCGGTGATGCGGAAATAGTCGAGGCCGGTTTCACCGATGGCGACTACCTTGGGGTCGTCGGCCATCTTCACCAGCTCGGGCACCGTGACCTCGCGCCCATCGCCCTGCTCGTCGGGGTGCACGCCCACAGAGCACCAGAGGTTGGGCGCCATTTCCGCGACCTTGCGGACGCCCGGGTACGTGGTGAGCGTGGTGCTGATGGTAAGTGCGTGGCCTACGTCGTTGTCGCTCATGCGCGACAAAACTGCAGGCAGGTCCGCCAGGAGCTCGGGAAAATCGAGGTGGCAGTGGGAGTCGACTAGTTTCATTGCGCCATTTTACCGGTTGGGTCGCCCCCGACCGGCAAGCACAGGCGGACCGCTAGATGGTGTGGGTGGGCCGGGAAGAATGCAACGCGCCGGCGAGGAGGCCCTCGACCTTCTTCTTCAGCTCGCGCGCAACGTCGCTTTCATGCAACTGGACGCCGATGCCCTGCGGGCGATTGCCGGCGCTATGGGCCGGATTGATCCAGGCCACATTGCCCTGCAGGGGAATCTTGTTGGGATCGTCGAGGAGCGTGAGGAGGATCAGGACTTCCTCTCCCAGCGAGTGGCCCCTGGCGCTCGGCAGGAAGATACCGCCCCCGCGCAGCAACGGCATCCATGCCGCATACAGCGACGCTTTCGAGCGGATCACCAGGGTGAACACCCCAGGCCGCTGCGCTGTCTCGATCATCGCGACTTCGCTCATGGCTTCACTCCCGAAGTGGCTTGATTGTAGGCCATCAAAAGATGCTCGGCCACCAGCCGCGGATTGAGTGGATGGTTGGCGAGGCGGCGCGCATTGTTGAGTTCCCGGTCCAGCGCGAAGAGCGCCTCCAGGTTTGCACCGCGCCCCCTCGCCTGCAGCGCCGCGGTGAATTCACCGTGGTGGCGCGCATCACCCGCCAATTGCATGCGGACCAGGTCATGCACCCAGGTCTGCATCCAGTAGACGATGCGTTCAATGGCCGTCTTGTCGACGGTGGAAGCAAATGCCAGCACATCCGCACCGGACGGCCTGGAGAGTTCCTGCAGCAACTTGCGACGCAACTCCGCCTCTTCGGGTGCGGCGAGATCTCGTGCAAGCAATGGGGCGCCGCCGGCACTTGACAGCGCTGCTTCGGGCTGCGCCACGCCCTCGCCCTTGAGCCATGCGAGGGCTTCAGCGCGCAGTGGCAGCGGCAGCGCCATCAGCCGGCAGCGGCTGCGGATGGTCGGAAGCAGGCGCGCAATCCGGTGGCTCACCATCACGATCAGAGTGCCGGGAGGCGGCTCCTCGAGTGTCTTCAGCAGCGCATTTGCGGCCGAGGGATGCATCGCTTCGGCGGGGTTGATCACGAGGACGCGATAGCCGGCGCGATGCGTCGACAGCGAGATGAAGTCGGCCACCGCGCGGATCTGGTCGATCTTGATCACCAGGCTCCTGGCCTTTTCCGCCTTGGCTGGTTCCGCTTCCGCGGCTTCGTCCTCTTCCGCGGCCGCCTCGGGAATCACTTCGCGATAGTCGGGATGGTTGCCTTGCGAGAACCAGTGGCATGAAGGGCACGTGCCGCATGCAAGCCCTTCGCGCGGCGATTCACACAATGCCCCGGCGCCCATCGCACGGGCGAATTCCGTCTTGCCGATGCCTGCGGGTCCGTGCACCAGCAACGCGTGCGGAAGGCGCGAGCGATCCGCGAGGATGCGCTGCAGCGCCTGGCGATGCCAGGGGAAAGGCGTCACGCGAAGGTCCGCTCGAATTCCGCGGCCAGGATGCTGCGCACCATTTCCGGGGTGCCCGAAGCATCGATGATGTGGAAGCGGTACAGCTGCTGGCGCGAACGCTCCAGGTAGGCCTCGCGCACGCGCTCGAAGAAGGCAACCTGCTCGCGCTCGAATACGTCCGGTGAACGGCCTTCCTTGCGCTGGCGCTCGTAGGCCGTGGCGGGATCGACATCGAAAAGGTAGGTGGCGTCAGGCTGCAGCGCCGGGTGTACCAGTGCCTCGAGATTCGCCACCACGTGCGTGTCGAGGCCCCGGCCCCCGCACTGGTAGGCAAAGGAGGAATCGCTGAAGCGGTCGCAGATGACCCAGGTACCGGCTTCGAGCGCAGGCTCGATCACGTCGTTCACATGGAGGCTGCGCGCGCCGAACATCAGCAGCGCCTCGGCTACCGCAGGCATCGGCTGGTGCAGCACCATCTTGCGCAGCTGCTCGCCGATGGGGGTGCCGCCCGGCTCGCGCGTAAGCAGCACGCCGTGGCCCTTGGCCCTGACGCGGGCGCAGAGGAACTCGAGGTGCGAGGATTTCCCCGCGCCGTCGATGCCCTCTACCGTGATGAATTTTCCACGTCTCATCGTTTCAGCTGGTATTTTGCCACCGCGCGGTTGTGCTCCTCGAGTGTCTTCGAGAAATAATGCGTCCCGTCGCCCTTGCCCACGAAATAGAGGAATTCGCTTTGCGCAGGTTTCGAGACCGCGGCCAGCGAACCCGCTCCGGGCATGGCGATCGGCGTGGGTGGCAGTCCGTCCCTTGTGTAGGTGTTGAACGGCGTATCCGTCGTCAGGTCCCGCTTGCGGATATTGCCGTCGTACTTCTCGCCGATGCCGTAGATCACCGTGGGATCGGTCTGCAGCCGCATGCCGCGGCGCATCCGGTTGGCAAAGACCGAGGCGATCAGCGGCCGCTCCGCGGCCATGCCCGTTTCCTTCTCCACGATCGAGGCCAGCGTCAGCGCTTCGTACGGGGTCTTCAGCGGCAGCGACGGATCACGTGTAGCCCACGCGTCGTTCAGTCGCTTCTTCATCGAGGCATGCGCGCGCTTGAGGAGGTCGACGTCGCTGGTGCCGGGAGCGAAATGGTAGGTGTCGGGAAAGAACCAGCCTTCCGGCAACTCCTCACCCAGGCCGAGCATCGTGCGAATCTCGGCGTCGGTCTTGCCCGCCAGCAGCGGACGCACCTTCGATTCCTTCGCCAGCTGCGCGCGCCATTGGCGGAAGGTCGTCCCTTCAACGAACAGGATCTCCACCAGTTGCACGTCACCGCGAGCGAGCTTGTCGAGCAGCTCGATGGGCGTGAGCCCGCGGTCGAGCCGGTAGGTTCCGGCCTGTATGGCACTCGCCTTCTGCATCACGCGCGCCACGAGCCAGAATCCATTCGGTTCCGGCAGCAGGCCCTCCCCGGCCAGCTGGCGCGAAAGGCTCTTCACGCTGGCGCCGGCGCGCACGGTGAACTCGAACGGCGTTCGCGGCAGCTCCAGCGGATGCGTCGCGAACCAGTAGAGCCAGCCGGCGGCGCCGAGTGCCACCAGCACGGCCAGGACGAAGAGGCGCCTAATCGCGCGCATCGTCGTCCACGATCAACTGCTGCACGCACTTGGTGACCGGGCCGGGCTTCCAGCGCTGCTCGCCGAAGCTCGCCACCGGCCACACGCCGATGAGGCTGTTGGTGAGGAAAAATTCATCAGCATCCTCGACGTCGGCCCAGCCAAGGTCGCGCACCCGGCACTCGATGCCGGCGGCGAGCTGCAGCAATTCGCGCACGCGCTCGCGTTGGGCGCCGACGACACCGCAGCGCGAGAGGTCCGGGGTCGAGGCCACGCCATCCTTCACGATGAACACGTTGCTCATCGTGCCCTCGATCACCCGTTCCTGCGAATCGGCAAGCAGCCCTTCAGCGATCGCAGCGTCACTCCACTCGCTGCGCGCCAGCACGTTCTCGAGGCGGTTGAGAGTCTTGGCTCCCGCCAGCCGGGGTTGTTGCGAAAGCTTCAGCTCGCAGCGGCGCACGATCACGCCGTCGCGCGCAAGCGCGGGATGGTAAACCGGAGCGGGAAAGGCCGCGACGATGCGCGACGAGGTCCTGCCTTCGGGAATCGCGTAGCCGCGTCCCGACGCGCCACGCGTCACCATGATCTTGGCCACCGCGTTCGCGGGCGCCACCAGGGCCAGCTCCCCGAGCAGTACTCGCTCCTCGGGAACGGGGAGGCGAAGCATCTCGCAGTCGGCGCGCAGGCGGCGGTAATGCCACTGCCAGTTGAGCGGTCGGCCCGCGCGAACATGGAGGGTGCGGAACACGCCGTCGCCGAAGGCCAGCCCGCGGTCGCCGGCCGGGACCGACAACGAGGCTTCACCGTCGACGAGGACAGGGGTCAGTGGAAGCGCCGGAACGCAAGCGTTCCGTTGGTGCCGCCGAAGCCGAACGAATTGGAGAGCGCGACTTCGATCTTCATCTCACGCGCCGTGTTGGGCACGTAGTCGAGGTCGCAGGCGGGGTCCGGCGTGATGATGTTGATCGTCGGCGGCGAGATCTGGTGGAACACCGCAAGCGTGGTGAGGACCGCTTCGACGCCACCGGCCGCACCGAGCAGGTGGCCGTGCATCGACTTGGTGGAGTTCACCGCCAGCTTCCAGGCGTGATCGCCGAACGCGGCCTTGATGGCGCCCGTTTCATTGGTGTCGCCCAGCGGGGTCGAGGTGCCATGGGCGTTCACGTACTGGATGTCACCGGCATTCACGCCGGCGTTGCGCATGGCCGCCAGCATCGCGCGGCGCGGGCCGTCCATGTCCGGTGCAGTGATGTGATTGGCGTCCGCGCTCATGCCGAGGCCGGCGAGATCCGCATAGATGCGGGCACCGCGCTTGCGGGCATGTTCGTATTCTTCGAGGATGAGGATGCCGGCGCCCTCGCCGAGCACGAAGCCGTCGCGATCCTTGTCGAAGGGGCGCGAGGCGGTGGCGGGGTCGTCGTTGCGCTCCGAAAGCGCCTTGCAGGAGCAGAAGCCGCCCACGCCCGAGAGGTTCACGCAGGCTTCGGCGCCGCCGGCGATCATCACGTCGGCGTCGCCGTATTCGATGATGCGGCCGGCTTCGCCGATGCAATGGGTGCTGGTGGTGCAGGCCGAGACCATCGAGACGTTGGGTCCCTTGGCCTTGAACTGGATCGAGATGAGGCCGGCGACCATGTTGATGATCGAGCCCGGCACGAAAAATGGCGAGATGCGCCGCGGGCCCTTGGCGATCATCTCGCGGATGTTGTCCTCGATCATCGGCAGCCCGCCAATGCCGGAACCCACGTTTACGCCGACGCGCTCCGCGTTCGATTCATCGATCACGAAGCCGGCATCGTCCAATGCCATCTTCGTGGCGGCCAGGCCGTAGTGGATGAAGGTGTCGGAGCGGCGCGTCTCCTTCGGATGCATCCAGTCGGAGGCGGTGAAGCCCTTGACCTCGGCGGCAATGCGGGTGGGCAGGACTGACGCATCGAAATGCGTGATGGTTCCCACGCCACTCCTGCCATTGAGGACGTTGTCCCACGCCGTGGCGAGCGTATTGCCCACGGGCGAGACGATGCCCAGTCCGGTTACGACAACTCTGCGCTTCGACATGTTTGGCAGCGCGGCACGCGTATGGCGCGTGCCGCTACCTGGGTGGCCGCGGTAGGGTTACGGCTTGACGTGGTTCTTGACGTAGTCGATGGCCTGCTGGACGTTGGTGATCTTCTCGGCCTCTTCATCGGGGATTTCGCACTCGAACTCTTCCTCGAGGGCCATCACCAGCTCGACGTTATCCAGGGAATCCGCGCCCAGGTCTTCGACGAAGGACGACTCGGTCTTGACGTCGGCTTCGGCAACGCCGAGTTGCTCGGCTACGATCTTCTTGACGCGGGCTTCAATGTTGTCCATCGACTACCTCCGGCTGAATCTATCGGTTGGGTGCGCAAAAAATAGCGCGTAATTCTAACATTTAGTCCATGTGCATCCCGCCATTCACATGGAGGGTGGCACCGGTGATGTAACCGGCGCCCGGCGAGCAAAGGAAGAGCACCGCCTGCGCGATGTCCTCGACCCGGCCCAGGCGCCCGAGCGGAATGTTCTCCACCAGCTTCTTCACCTGCTCCCCGGCCAGGGCGCGCGTCATGTCCGTCTCGATGAAGCCCGGCGCCACGCAATTGACCGTGATGTTGCGGCTGCCCACCTCGCGGGCGAGCGACTTCGAAAATCCCACCATGCCTGCCTTTGCCGCCGCGTAGTTGGCCTGGCCGGCGTTGCCGGTGAATCCCACGACGGAGCTTACGTTGACGATGCGGCCGCTGCGCGCCTTCATCATGCCGCGCAGCACCGCACGTGACAGCAGGAAGACCGGCTTGAGGTTGGTTGCCTGGATCTCGTCCCACTCCTCGTCCTTCATGCGCGCCAGCAGGTTGTCGCGCGTGATGCCGGCATTGTTGACCAGGATGGCGACCGCACCCCTGTCGGTTTGCACCTTGTCCACGAAGGCCGCGCACATGGCGGCTTCGCGCACGTCGAGGACGCGCCCTTCGCCCTTGCCGCCGGCGTCGGCGATGGCCTTGCTGATCGACTCCGCGCCTTTTTCAGATGTCGAGGTACCAACAACCGTGGCGCCGGATTTGGCAAGCACCAGCAGGATGGCCTCGCCAATGCCGCGTGAGGCTCCGGTAACGATTGCCACCTGTCCGTTCAGCATCGGGTTCAACCTTTAAGGGCCGCTTCGAGCGCGGCGCAATCCTGCAGCGCGACACATTCGATAGCGCCGGCAATACGTCTGGAAAGACCCGTGAGCACCTTGCCGGGCGCACATTCCACGATGCGTGTGACACCGTGTGCGGCGAGGAATTGCACCGTCTCGATCCAGCGCACCGGATGGTAGAGCTGCTCGACCAGTGCCTGGCGAATCCTGTCCGGATCGTCGAAGGCCTGCACGAAACGGTTGTGGACCACGGGCACGACGGGCTTGCGCACCTCGACGGTGGCGAGGCGCTCACGCAGGCGATCGGCCGCGGGCTTCATCAGGCTGCAATGGGACGGCGCGCTCATCGGCAGCATCACCGCGCGCTTGGCACCTGCCTCCTTCGCCGCGGCCATCGCACGCTCGACCGCACCGCGATGTCCCGCGATGACGACCTGGCCCGGCGAGTTGAGGTTGGCCGGCTCGACCACTTCGCCCTGCGCGGCTTTCGCCAGCACCTCGGGCAGCTTCGCGTCGTCGAGTCCGAGGATGGCGGCGATGCCGCCGGTGCCTTCGGGCACGGCCTCCTGCATCACCTGCGCGCGGAATCGCACCATCGGCAGTGCTTCCTCGAAGCGCAGCGATTCCGCGGCTACCAGCGCGGAGTATTCGCCCAGGCTATGTCCAGCGAACCAGGCCGGCATCGCGCCCCCACGAGCGCGCCACGCGCGCCACGTGGCCACGGCCGCGATCAGCATCAGCGGCTGCGTGTTCACGGTCTGGTTGAGCACTTCGACGGGACCGTCCCTCACCATCGCGGCGAAGTCGATGCCGGTGATGGTCCTGGCTTCGGCGAAAGTCTCCTCGACCACCGGGTCGGTGAATCCGTTCATCATGCCGACCGATTGGGAACCCTGTCCGGGGAAGACGATAGCGAGTGTCATCAGTAATTGAGGAGCACGGAGCCCCAGGTGAAGCCGCCGCCCACGCCCTGCAGCAGGACGTTGTCGCCGGGCTTGATGCGCCCGTCGCGAACGGCCACGTCAAGCGCCAGCGGGATGGATGCGGCGGAAGTATTGGCGTGACGGTCGACGGTCACGATGCATTTCGAATCAGGAATGCCGAGCTTCTTCGCCACGTGCGACACGATGCGCACGTTGGCCTGGTGCGGAATGTAGGCGTCGAGGTCTTCGAGCTTCATGCCCTGGCTGGCCACGATTTCACGCGCGCTTTCCTCGAGCACGCGCACCGCGAGCTTGAACACCGCGCCGCCGTCCATCTTGAGCGTTGGATCACCCTGCACCTTGCCGCCGCAGACGTGCCCCGGCACGTTGAGGATGCCGGCGTAGCTGCCATCAGCATGCAGCTGGCTCGAAAGGATGCCGGGCGTATCGGAGGCCTCGAGCACGACGGCGCCGGCGCCGTCGCCGAACAACACGCAGGTGCCGCGGTCGTTCCAGTCGAGGATGCGCGAGAACACTTCCGCGCCCACCACCAGCGCGCACTTGTGGGCGCCCGAGCGGATGAAGAGATTGGCGGTGCCGAGCGCGTAGACGAAGCCGGAACAGACCGCCTGCACGTCGAAGGCCGCGCCATGCTTCACGCCCAGCTTGGCTTGCAGCAGGCAGGCGCTCGACGGGAACACCATGTCGGGCGTCGAGGTGGCGACGATGATGAGGTCGACATCGGCGGCAGTCCGTCCCGCCGCCGCGAGCGCCAGCCTGCAGGCCTCGAATGCGAGGTCGCTGGTGAACTGGTTGTCGGCGGCGATGTGGCGCTGGCGGATGCCGGTGCGCGAGACGATCCACTCATCGGTGGTCTCGACGCGCGACTCCAGGTCCTTGTTGGTCAGGCACTGCTCGGGCAGGTAGCCGCCGGTGCCGGTAATACGCGAATGGATCAAGCCGCTTCCTCCGCACCCGTCGCGCGCGTAGCAGTGGGAGCCGCGGTCGTGCTGAGTGCGTTGAGGCGCGAGATCTCCTCGCCGATCCTCTCGATGAGCTTGTGGCGCGCTTCGGTGGCGGCGCGCTCGATGGCGGTGGCGAAAGCGAGGCGATCGGCGCTGCCGTGGCTCTTCACCACGATGCCGCGCAACCCCAGCAGAGCGGCGCCGTTGTAGCGACGGTGGTCGACACGTCGGCGGAATGCGCGGATCACCGGATAGGCGAGGACGGCCAGTACCCGCGTCCACCAGTTGCGCGTGAATTCCTCCTTGAGGAAATCGCCCAGCATCTTGGCCAGGCCCTCGGAGGTCTTGAGCGCCACGTTGCCGGCGAAGCCGTCGCAGACAACCACGTCCGTGGTGCCCTTGTAGATGTCGTCGCCTTCGACGTTGCCGTGGAAGTTGATCGGCGTGTTGCGCAGCAACTCGCCCGCCTTCTTGACCACCTCGTTGCCCTTGATCTCCTCGGAGCCGATGTTGAGGAGGCCTACGGTGGGATTGGGCTTGTTCTCGACGGCCTTTACCAGCGTGGCACCCATGATGGCGAATTGCTGCAGGTGTTCGGGCGTGCAGTCGGCGTTGGCACCAAGGTCGAGCGCGTAGACCTGGCCGGTGCGCGTCGGCAATATGGCGCAGATCGCGGGCCGGTCGATTCCGGGCAATGTCTTGAGGACGAACTTGGCGGTGCCCATGAGCGCGCCGGTGTTGCCCGCGCTCACGCAGGCTTGTGCGCGACCCGACTTCACCAGATCGATGGCCACCCGCATCGAGGAGTCCTTCTTGGTGCGAATTGCGCTGCGCACATCCTCGTCCATGGCCACCACCTGGCTGGCGGGCACGACGATGGCGCGGGATTTGTGCGGGGAACGCGCGCGCGCAAGCTCTCGCTCGAGGGGCTCCTGCAGGCCCACGAGCAGCAGCTCGGCTTCGGGATTCGAGGCGAGGAAGTCGAGGCAGGCAGGTACCGTGACCGCAGGTCCGTGGTCCCCGCCCATGGCGTCGACGGCGATGACAGTCTTCATTGCAGCCTGTGCAATGAGGCCAGCCGCTTAATCCTTGGTCTGGATGACCTTCTTGCCGCGGTAATAACCCGACGGCGAGATGTGGTGGCGAAGGTGCGTCTCGCCCGTGGTCGGTTCCACCGCAGTCGGCGGGGTGTGCAGGTGGTCGTGCGACCGATGCATGCCGCGCTTGGACGGCGACTTCTTGTTTTGTTGGACAGCCATGTTCAGTTCTCCTGGTTCACTTGTCCTTCTTGAGGCTCGCAAGCGCCGCGAAAGGCGATTCCTTCCGCACGGCTGCCTTCTCCCCTCCCCCTGCCTCCCCCAGGCCCGGCTTGCGTGGCACCATGGGCAGGGAAAGCAGGACCGCGTCCTCAATCACGTCACGGATGTCTACGGGCTCATCAGCGACAAGGTAATCTTCCGCGTCGCTTTCCTCCTCGATCGCCGGAAGCTTGTTCTCGTGGTCCACCAGAACGAGCCGCTCAGTCAGCGATATTTCGTGCCGGAAAGCTTCCAAGCTGTTCTGGCACAAGAGAAAAACGAAGCCCTCGATTATACACGACAGCTTCATCTGGCGCTGCGGGTCGAGGACCGCGGTGATGCGGTAATGGAGATTTCCCTCTCCGTTGGCGAGGCTGTCTTCGAGCCGCTCAAGTGCTTCCGGCTTGAAGTCGCCCTCCAGCACCAGCGGCTTGTCGGAAATGCGGTCGAGGTGGATGAGCAGGTCGTCGTCGCTTTTGTTCATTGCAGAATATCGTATAATCCAGTTTAACTATACCACCCAACTAACTGTTTTGTCTAAATACTCAATCCTTCTGGCTTCAGGCTCCAGGTACCGGCAGGAGCTTCTCCAGCGCCTCGGCCTGGCGTTCGAATCCTGGTCGCCCGAGGTCGACGAAACCCCCCTGCCAGCCGAGCCGCCGCGCGAAACCGCCATACGGTTGGCCCGCGCCAAGGCCGATGCCGGCGGCCGGAAGTCTCCCAATGCCTGGATTATCGGCTCCGACCAGGTGGCCGACCTCGATGGCCGGGCGATTGGCAAACCCGGGACGCTGGAGAACGCACGCCAGCAGCTGCGCGACGTGAGCGGCCATTCGGTGCTGTTCCACACCGCCCTGTGCCTCTGGAATGCGCGGCTGGAGCGCCGCCATGAACGCCTCGTGACCACCGACGTGACTTTCCGCAGACTCACGGATGCCGAGATCGACCGCTACCTGGAACTCGAGCCGGCGCTCGACTGCGCGGGCAGCGCCAAGAGCGAAGGCCTCGGCATCAGCCTGCTCTCCCGCCTTGGTGGCGACGATCCCACGGCGCTGGTCGGCCTGCCGCTGATCGCGCTTTCGGCAATGCTGCGGGCCGAAGGCTTCGACATTCCCTGATGGCATCCGGGCGACTTTTCCTGTTGCCGGCCTGGCTCTCGGAAGATACGCCGCCCGCGGATGTGGTCCCGGCCGCGGTGATGGCGCGCATCCACGCGCTCGATGCCTTCGTGGTGGAGGAAGCGAAGTCCGCCCGGCGCTTCCTCGCAGCCTGCGGCCATCCGCGGCCGATGCGTGAAATCGGGATGACGGAGCTGAACGAACATACGCCCAGGGCTGACGTCGCCGCCTTGCTTGCGCCTGCTCTCGAAGGGCGGGACCTGGGCGTGCTTTCTGAAGCGGGCGTTCCCGCGGTTGCGGACCCTGGGGCCTTGCTGGTGGCGGAGGCCCACGCGCGCGGTGTAACGGTTGTGCCGATGGTGGGACCCTCCTCGATCCTGCTGGCTCTGATGGCGAGCGGCCTCGATGGGCAACGCTTCCGTTTCGTAGGTTATTTGCCTGCCGATTCAACTGCGCGACGTGCCGCGCTTGCCGAACTCGAGCGGCAATCGGCAAAGAACCAGGAGACCCAGATTTTCATCGAGACGCCATATCGCAATGAGGCTCTTCTGGCAGACGTTATCGCCGCATGCAAGCCGGGGACACGACTGGCCGTATCTGTCGACCTGACCGGGCCCGGCGAATCGATAAGGATGAAGGCCCTCGCGGACTGGAAGAAGGCCATTCCCGTGATCGGCAAGCGCCCGGCGATTTTCCTGCTGCTCGCCTGAGGTTGCTCGTGGGGCGTTGATCGGCGCGAAGCGTCCGATCCAACGACGTTCCCGCTGGTCGACCCTACCGCTGCGAATACAGATTATTCTGTTTGAGGAGGGGATAAAGCGCTTCCGCCCTGACCGGCGCCGAGAAATAGAACCCCTGCCCGGTGCGGCAACCCTTGGAACGCAGCAGCGCCAGCTGGCCGGCGGTCTCGACACCTTCCGCGATGGTCTCGAGGTCGAGGCTCCTGGCCATGTTGATGATCGCCACGACGATTGCGGTGTCGTTGGGATCGACGGTGATGTCGCGCACGAACGACTGGTCGATCTTGAGCTTCTGGATCGGCAGGCGCTTGAGGTAGGAAAGGCTCGAATAGCCGGTGCCGAAGTCGTCGATGGCGAGCTGCACGCCCATCTGCGAAAGCTTGGTAAGCAGCATGATCATGCCCTCGGTCTGGCGCATCACCTGGCTCTCGGTGATTTCGAGCTCAAGGTACTGCGGCTCGAGGCCGGTCTCGGCCAGAACGCGCGTCACCATGTCGAGGAAGTTGCGATCACCGAACTGGCGCGCGGACAGGTTGATTGCCATGCGCCGCGGCGGCAGGCCCATCGATTGCCATTCCGCGGCCTGGCGGCACCCCTCGCGCAGCACCCATTCGCCAAGTTCATTGATGAGCCCGGTCTCCTCGGCGAGGGGGATGAAGTCACCCGGCATCACAGTGCCGCTGTCCTCCGTCTTCCAGCGAACCAGCGCCTCGACAGCAACGATTTCGCCCGACTCGAGGTCGATCTGCGGCTGGTAGTGCAGCACGAAATCCTTCTGCATCACCGCGCGCCGCAGCGCTGATTCGAGCGTCATGCGGCGCTTCACGGCGATGTTCATCTGCGCGGTGAAGTACTGGTAGGTGTTCTTGCCCTGCCCCTTGCCGTGGAACATCGCGGTGTCCGCGTTTTTCATCAGCGTCTGCGCGTCGCGCCCGTCTTCGGGATAAAGCGCGATACCCACCGAGCCGGACACGTGTTGTTCCAGGCCCGTGAGGGTGAACGACTGGCGAAGCGCGCTCAGCACCTTCTGCGCAACAATGGAGGCGCCGCGGCTATCCTCGAGGCTGTCGAGCAGCACGATGAATTCGTCGCCGCCCTGGCGCGCGATGGTGTCTTCGAGGCGCACGCAGTCCGTGAGCCGGCGCGAAACCTGGCGAAGCAACTCGTCGCCTACGTCGTGGCCGAGCGTGTCGTTGATGTTCTTGAAGTTGTCGAGGTCGAGGAAAAGCACCGCGACCTTCTTGCTGGTGCGCTCCGCGCGCGCGATGGAATGCGCGAGGCGGTCCTGCAGCAGCGAGCGGTTGGGCAGGCCGGTGAGGTTGTCGTGGTAGGCGAGGTGCTGGATGCGCTGCTGGATCACCTTGCGGTCGGTCACGTCGCGCGAGTTGAAGACCACGCCGTGGATATGCGGGTTGGAAAGGCAATTGGTGCCGAGCGACTCGAAAGTGCGCCACATGCCGTCGCGGTGGCGCAGGCGGAATTCAATCGGCTCCATCGTCTGGCGCGCGTCGATCACGCGACGGAAGGCGGCCATCGCCAGGTCGAGGTCGTCGCGATGCACCAGCTCCGAGAGGTTTCGGCCCACGGTCTCGGCGGGCTCGTAGCCCAGCAGGTGTCGAAGCGCCGGGCTCTGGTAGACGATGCGGCCATCGGCGTCGACCACGGAAATCAGGTCGATGGAGCTTTCCGTGAGGACCCGGAAGCGCGCTTCGCTGGCTTCAAGCGCGCGCTCCGTTTCCTTGTAGCGCGTGACATCGGTGATGGTGCCGATCAGGCCCGCCACTTCGCCGGCCTGGTCGATGAAGCTCACCTTGTTGTAGAGCATCTGGCGCGTGTCGCCCGCAGCCGTCGGCATCAGCAACTCATAGGTCGTCGAGGCCGGGCGCTCGAGGAGCGGCCTGTCGCGATCCTGGTGCGCGAGCGCGTTGGGCGAATCGAACAAGTCGTGCACCGTCTTGCCGATCCAGCTCCTGCCGCCGCCGAAGAGTTCATCGAAGGCGCGGTTGTAGAGGACATAGCGCCCCTCGCGATCCTTGAAGTAGACCGGGTTCGGAATGGCGTCCAGCAGCGCGCGCGTGAAATGCATTTGCTGTTCGAGGGCGCTGTCGGCGCGGCGTTGCGCCGTGAGATCGATGAAGGCGCCGACTACATAGCGCGCCTGCCCGGCGGCGTCGCGCACGACGGTGGCGCTGCGGCGCACCCACACTTCGCCGCCCGCCTTGCGAAGGAAGCGCTTGTCGAGCGTGCCCTGCGGGTCCTGCCCGGAGCGGATCTCTCGCAGCTGCTCTTCGTCGACCCCGACGTCGTCGGGATGCGTGAAACGCCGGTACGACTGGTTCTCGAGCTCCTCGCGCGCATAGCCGATCATGTCGCAGAAGGCGCGATTGACCGTGCGGAATACACCATCCGGGTTGATCACGACGAGGCCCACGCCCGCGCGGTCGAACGCCTCGCGCGCGAGGTCGAGCTCGAGGCGGGAGGGTTCGTTCGCGACGGCGCTCATGGAAGGACTAGCGAACCTCCAGCACGGCGCGCGAGCCGGCTTCGGCCGCGGCGCGCATGAAGCTCGCGCCGAAGCTGGTGCCCAGGCGCCTGGACAGCGTCTCGAAATAACTCTCGTCGACGGAGAAGTTGACCAGCTTCTCTGCCTTGATCACCTCTCGCGCCACGTATTCGGCGCTGCCCAGGCCGTCGGCCAGGCCCAGCTCGATGCTTTTCTCGCCGGTCCAGACCAGGCCCGAGAAAATTTCCGGCGTTTCCTTCAGGCGGTTGCCGCGCCCGTCCTTCACCACCTTGATGAACTGCTGGTGGATTTCGCCCAGCATCTGCTGCACATGCGCGCGATGCTGCGGATTCTCGGGCACGAAGGGATCGAGGAAGTCCTTGTTCTCGCCGGAAGTGTAGGCGCGACGCTCGACGCCGAGCTTGTCGATGGCGCCGACGAAGCCGAAGCCGCCCATGATCACGCCGATGGATCCGACCAGGCTCGCCTTGTCCACGTAGATCCTGTCCGCCGCGACGGCAATGTAATAGCCGCCCGATGCGCACAGGTCCTCGACCACGGCATACACGGGAATTTCCGGATACTTGGCGCGCAGGCGGTGGATTTCGTCGTTGACGTAGCCCGCCTGCACGGGGCTGCCGCCGGGACTGTTGATCCGGATCAGCACGCCGGCGGTGTTGCTGTCCTTGAACGCGCGGTTGAGGCCCTTGATCACGCGCTCCGCGGACGCCTTGGAGCCGCTCGAGATCACGCCCTCGACGTCGACCACCGCCGTGTGGCGCCCGACACTCATCGAAGTGGAGTCCTTGTCGGGTCTTCCGATCCATCCAAACAAGCCGGCTAGGATAAGGAATGCAAATCCGAACCAGAGCAGCTTGAAGAGCGTGCTCCACTGGCGCGCGCGACGCTGTTCCTGCACTGCCTGCAACGCGACTTTTTCCAGCGTCGCGCGTTCCCAGTTGGGTGGACCACCTTCGGTCATGATCTATCGGCCTCGGAGCTGCGGTTGGCGGGAACTTCGTTCAGCAGGATCACCTGGCCTTCCCGCTCCCGGATCGACAGGGGCTCGAGGGAGTCGCCGCGGCAGGGGCCGGCGACGCAAAATCCACTCCCTGGCTCGAACAAGGCACCATGTGTGGAGCAAATCAAGTATAGCCCAGTCTCCTCGAAGAACTCCCCCGGTTGCCAGTCCAATTCGGTCATCGCATGCGGGCAGCGATTGACGAAAGCACGCGCCGTTCCGCAGAAGCGCACGACGAACGCCGGCGACTGGGTCGGCAGCTCGAAGCGCACACCCGGGCCGCCTTCGACGAGGTCCGAGGAGGCGCAGATCACCCGTTGGTCGTCAGCCATCGGTGCAGTTCGGCGACGCTTGCGCAGCGGGCAACGGCCGGCCGCGTCGCGAGAAGCTCTTCGTGGTGCGCGCCATAACTCACGGCGACCGCGTCGACGCCGGCATTCGCACCCAGTTCGAGGTCGTGCGTGGTGTCGCCCACCATCAGCGCGCGTCCCGGCTCGACTCCCATGAGGTCCAGCAACACGAGCAGCATGCCGGGATGTGGCTTCGCAAATCCTTCATCGGCGCAGCGCGTCGCCTCGAACCAGGGCCTCAACCCCGTGAGGTCAAGAGCGCGTTCCAACCCGCGCCGTGCCTTGCCCGTAGCCACCGCCAGGCGGCGTCCCTGGCCGCGCAAATCTGCGAGCATCTCGCGCGCGCCCGGATAGAGGATCGCTTCTTCCTCGCTGGCGAGAAAATGGAAGCGGTAGCGTTCGGCCACCTTCCTCTGCCCCTCCTCATCGAGACCCGGCGCCACATGCTTGAAGGTGTCTGCTAGGTTGAGCCCGATCACGAAGAGGGCGTCCTGCTGCGACGGTACGGCAATGCCGACATCCCCGCAGGCGCTTCGCAGGCTGCGCGCGATGAGCCGCGTGGAATCCATCAGCGTCCCGTCCCAGTCGAAGATGACGAGGTCGTAGCGGCTCATCCGCCAGTCATCCGCTTGCGGCTGAACTCCTCGAGATCCTTCGGCAGCGGCGCTTGCAGCGACATGGCCTCGCCGGTGAGTGGATGTTGGAACCCAAGCGAGCGAGCGTGCAGGAACATCCGCTTGAGCCCCTGCTTGCGCAGCTGCTTGTTGAGCTCGAAGTTGCCGTACTTGTCATCGCCCAGCACCGGGTGCCTGAGGTGCGAGAGATGGACGCGGATCTGGTGCGTACGGCCCGTGAGCAGCTGTGCCTCGAGCAAACTGAAGTCCGCTCCGCGGTCGAGGCGGCGGAAGATGGTTTCGGCTTCCTGGCCGTCCTCGGAGACCGAGACGCGCTTGTCGCCCTCGGCAGTGACACGCTTGGCAAGAGCGAGGCGCACGCGTTGCATCTCGTTGCGGAAGCGCCCCTCGACACCCACCAGGTAACGCTTGTCCATCGAGCGCTCGCGCATCATCTCGTGCAGCACGGTGAGGCTCGAGCGCTTCTTGGCCACCAGCAGCACACCGGACGTCTCGCGATCAAGCCGGTGCACCAGCTCCAGGAACTTCGCATCCGGTCGCATCGCGCGCAGCGACTCGATCACGCCGTGCGCCACACCACTGCCGCCGTGAACCGCGATGCCAGAGGGCTTGTCGATGGCGACGAAGGCGTCGTCCTCGAACAGGATCGGCAGCTTGAAGTGCGGTGCGGGGACTTGCTCCTCGCGCTCGGCCACGCGCACCGGCGGAACACGAATCCGGTCGCCGCCGGCGACGCGCGCCGAGGCCTCCACCCGCTTGCTGTTGATGCGGACTTCGCCGCTGCGAAGGATGCGGTAGACGAAGCTTTTCGGAACGCCTTTCAGGCGTGCCAGCAGGTAGTTGTCGATGCGCTGGCCCGCCTCCTCCTCGCTCACCTCGATCCACCGCACCGCAGGCGCGCTGGTCGAACTTTCTTTGCCATCGCTCGGCATTGCCGTGTAGACTATATGTGGTTGATTTGGAAGCACTAGTGATTTACAAGCGCTAGGACGAATCAACAACGTTAAAAGCGTCGCTGAATGGCGCTTGAAGCAGGCCAACGTCGCTCGCCTGCGAAACAAAGAGCGATGGTAAACGAATCAACGCGCTCGACACCGAATTCCCCGCGTTTGCCCGGCACGATGCCC
The DNA here is from genome assembly GCA_039915735.1 of Usitatibacter sp. GTDB lineage: Bacteria > Pseudomonadota > Gammaproteobacteria > Burkholderiales > Usitatibacteraceae > Usitatibacter. Next base: position 40,088 of record JBDSMR010000058.1, read on the forward strand.
GCAGGCGCTCGACGAAGAAAACCAGAAATCGTCCCTCTCGCTCACCATTCCGTGAAGCTTTCAAGAATCGACTTCTGAAGTCACTCGTCATCCAGGGACACCTGATGATCGGGTCCCTCCTTCCGTGGCAGAGCGCGGGAGAGAAGAACGATGAAACGCATGCTGTTCAATGCGACCCAAGCGGAGGAACTCCGGGTCGCCATAGTCGACGGTCAGAAACTGATCGATCTCGACATTGAGTCCGCCGGCAAAGAGCAACGCAAGAGCAACATCTACAAGGCTGTCATCACCCGCGTCGAACCTTCACTCGAGGCGGTGTTCGTCGACTACGGCGCCGAGCGCCACGGTTTCCTGCCCTTCAAGGAAATCGCCAAGCAGTGGATGAACAACGACGGCGGTGAATTCGGCCGCGCCAAGATGTCGACCCACCTCAAGGTGGGGCACGAGATGATCGTGCAGGTCGACAAGGACGAGCGTGGCAACAAGGGCGCCGCCCTCACCACCTACATTTCCCTCGCGGGCCGTTACCTGGTCCTGATGCCCAACAACCCGCGTGGCGGCGGTGTCTCGCGCCGCATCGAGGGCGAGGACCGCACCGAGCTGCGCGAAGTGATGGACCAGCTCGAAGTCCCCGAAGGCATGAGCCTCATCGCGCGCACCGCCGGCATCGGCCGCAGCGCCGAGGAGCTCCAGTGGGACCTCAACTACCTCCTGCAGCTCTGGCACGCGATCGAGAAGGCCGCGGAAGAAGAGCGCGGACCCTGCCTCATCTATCTCGAGTCGAGCCTCGTGGTGCGCGCCATCCGCGACCTCTTCCAGCCGGACATCGGCGAGATCCTCATCGACACGCCCGCGATCTACGAGCAGGCCGTGTCGTTCATGAGCACGGTGATGCCGGCCAACGTCAACAAGGTCAAGCACTACCGCGACGACATCCCGCTCTTCTCGCGCTTCCAGATCGAGCACCAGATCGAAAGCGCCTATCGCCGTGACGTGACGCTACCCTCCGGCGGCGCCATCGTCATCGACCACACGGAAGCCCTGGTTTCCGTCGACGTCAACAGCGCGCGCGCCACGCGTGGCCACGACATCGAGCAGACGGCGTTCAACACCAACTGCGAAGCGGCCGACGAAGTTGCCCGCCAGCTGCGCCTGCGCGACCTTGGCGGCCTCATCGTCATCGACTTCATCGACATGGAAAGCACCAAGAACCAGCGCGAGGTGGAGAATCGCCTGCGTGACGCGCTGCGCCACGACCGCGCGCGCGTGCAGGTCGGCAAGATCTCGCGCTTCGGGCTGCTGGAACTTTCCCGGCAGCGGCTGCAGCCGTCGCTCGAAGAGTCCACCCATTCACCCTGCCCGCGTTGCCACGGTACCGGCTACATCCGCGATACCGCCTCCACCGCCCTGCATGTCCTGCGCATCCTGCAGGAAGAGGCGATGAAGGAAGGCACCGCCGCCATCCACGCGCAAGTGCCCGTGGATGTCGCGACCTACCTGCTGAACGAGAAGCGCAGCGAAATCTTCCAGATCGAGGCGCGACTCAAGGTCAACGTCCTGCTGATACCGAACCCGCATCTCGAGACGCCGAACTACTCGGTCGAGCGCCTTCGCCACGATGCGCCGGAGCTGGACCTGCAGACGCCCAGCTACGAGCGGGTGACCGCACCGAGCGAGGAAACCGCCGCCCTGCCCTCCAAGAGCCAGGAGAAGCCGGCGCCGCGCCCGGAGCCCCTGGTCAAGGGCATCCTGCCGTCACAACCCGCGCCCATCAGCGTGGAGCGCGTGGGCGAATCCGCTCCCCCGACGCCCCAACGCGCGGCCCCCGTGGCGCCTGTTGCCGCACCGCAAGGTGGTGGCTTCCTCGACATGCTGTTCGGCTGGTTCAAGAAGGCGCCCGAGCCGGCGGAAAAGATGGAAGTGCGCCAGTCGTTCCCGAAACCCACTGCCGCACTCGAAGACCGCGGCGCGCGTGATGGCCAGCGCGGCCGTCGCGATCGCGAAGATGGAAAACGTGGCGACTCGCGTCGTGGACGTGGTGGTGAAGGTCGTGGTGCCGAAGGCCGTGGTGGCGAGGGACGCTCGCAGCGTCCGCCGCGCAGTGAAGGCGGCCAGCAGCCGCGCCGCGAAGGCGCAGCCCGTGGAGATCAACAACCGCGTAGCGGGGAACCGCGCGAACCGAAGGAAATCCGCGAGCCGCGCGAACCGCGCGAACCGCGCGAGGCCCGTGAGCCGCGCGAAGCGAAGGAAATCCGCGAGCCGCGCGAGGCCCGTGAGCCGCGTGAAGCGCGCGAGCCGAGGGAGATTCGCGAGCCGAGGGAACCGCGTCCGCCGCGCCAGCCGCGCCCGGCGCCGGAAGCCGTTCGCGATGACGCCAATGTGCCGCCTGAAATGGAGTCGCATGCCCCGGAGACTTCGGAGACCGCCGGTGACGCAGGTGAAGGTGCGGGTCGCCGTCGCCGACGCCGTGGTGGCCGTGGTGGAGATCGCCCAGAACGTGGTGAACGTCCCGACCGCGCCCCGCAAGAGGCGTCTGCTGCCGCGTCCGATGAACCCCTGACTGCCCAGCTGTTCGATACACCTCCGCCGCCTCCGGTGAGCGAGCCGGTGTACGCCAGCGCTCCGGCTCCTGCCCCCGTCCCCGTCCAGCGTGCGCAACCGCGCCTCGAAGAATCGGTGCGTGAAGCGGAGCCGAAGATGGAATCGCATGCACCGGCCATCCCGCCGGCACCCGCCGCCGCCATCCACGCGGTAAGCGAGCATGACGGCGCCGAGGAAGAAAGCGTTCGCCCGACGCGCCGCCGACGCAAGTCGGGCGAAGCTGCTCCGGCAGCTGCGCTGCAACTCGTCGAAACTTCGAACGAAGCCGCTGCGCCCATGGCAACGATGGAGGACGGCCTGCCGACGCGCACCAAGCCGCGCCGCCGCCGTGGCTCGGGTGGCAGCAGTGAGCCGCTGCAGCTTGTGGAAACGCAGGGCAACGCGGACGGCAGCTCAGAAAACTCGCCGCCCCAATGAGCCCGGCGAAGCCTCCGATCGATTTCTACTTCGAGTTCTCGTCTCCGTTCGGCTACATCGCCTCGGAGCTGGTGGAAGGCTTCGAGCAGCGCGTCGGGCGGCCCGTCACCTGGCGCCCCTTCCTGTTGGGTCCGGTGTTCAAGCTCACCGGGCAGCCGCCGCTGATCGAGATCCCGTTGAAGGGCGAATATTCGCGACGGGATTTCGCACGCAGCGCGCGCCTGCACAAGGTCGCATATGTCCATCCGGAGAAGTTTCCGATCGGCACGGTGGCGGCGCTACGCGCGTTCTACTGGTTGCATGACATCGACCCCGCGAAAGCCCGCGCCCTGGCCCACGCGCTTTATCGCGCGTACTTCGCCAATGGCCGCGACATCGGGCTGGCTCCCACCGTGCTCGCCGTCGCGAGCGAGATCGGCGTTGACGCCGCGGCGCTCGCCACCGCGCTCGAGGACCCGGCAGTGAAGGACCGGGCCAAGCGCGAGGTGGACGCGGCGATCGCCAAGGGCGTGTTCGGCTCGCCCTTCCTCATCGTCGACGGCGAGCCCTTCTGGGGCGTCGATCGCATGGAGATGGCGCAAGAGTGGATCAAGTCAGGCGGCTGGTAGTCAGCTGCGCAACTTGAAGGTGGAAGGATCCAGCTCTGCCTGGATGCGGTCAAGCCAGAGCTGCGCCGACTCCTCCACCATGTCCAGCACCTGTTCGAAACCTTCCGCTCCTCCGTAATACGGATCGGGCACGTCTTCGCCTTCCCATTTCGCACTCGGCTCGAGGAACATGCCAAGTGCCGCCTTCGCATTCGCAGGCGCCATGTTGCGCAACAACCGCAGGTGGCCGCGATCCATCGCGAGGATGTAGTCATATTGCTGGAAGTGCCGCGGGCTCACCTGCTGGGCGCGCTGCGAACTGAGGTCATACCCACGCTTGGCCGCATGCTTCACGGTGCGTGAATCCGGCGGCTGCCCCACGTGATAGTCGTGCGTGCCGGCCGAGCGGATATCGATGCGATCAGCCAGCCCACGCTTCTGCGCAAGGTTGCGCAGCACACCTTCGCCCGTGGGCGAACGGCAGATGTTGCCGGTACAGACGACCAGGACGCGCACGGGCTCTTTGATCATTGGACGAAACGGGGATGCGTTTGAATCTCCACGAATGATAAGCGATCGGAATAAGTTCGCCGCTGCGGTGTTCTACACGCATTACCGGGGAGGATCGCGTTGATGGAGAACCGACTGCGTTGCTGGCTGGCGACAATCCTGCTGTTGCATGCGGGTGCCACGCTCGCCAATTTCCACACCTTCAAGATCGAACAGGTGTACTCGAACGCCAGCGGTACGGTGCAATTCGTCGTGCTGCGCGAGGCTGCGGGTTTCAACGGCCAGGAGTTCTGGAGCGGACACGACCTGACCGCGCAGGAGTCCGGGGTCAATCGCAGCTACGCCTTCGTGGGCAACCTGCCAGGCAACGCCACCGCCGGGCGGCGCGTACTGATCGGCACCCAGGGCTTCGCCGGGCTGGGAATCGTCACGCCCGACTTCGTGATTCCCGATCACTTCGTGCCGCTCGCCAACGGGTACGTCGATTTTGCGGGCGTCGACCGCTTCACCTACACGGCCCTTCCCAACGACGGCACCACGGCGCTTTTCGCCAATGGCCAGACGGGCGCAAATGTCGCGACCAATTTCTCGGGCCAGGTAGGCTTCGTCACGCTCGCGGGGCCCGCGGCGAACTACACGGCGCTCTGGTGGAACCCCGCCGAATCCGGCTGGGGCCTCAACGTAAATCACCAGGGCAATATCCTGTTCGCGACGCTTTTCACGTACGACGCGGCCGGCGCGCCGATGTGGCTGGTGATGTCGAACGGCGCCGTCCAGGCCAACGGCACGACCTTCGCCGGCGACCTTTTCCGCACCACGGGACCTGCGTTCAATGCGGTGCCCTTCCCCCCGATCGGCGCGGCCAACGTCACCCCCGTGGGCACGATGACCCTTTCGTTCCCGGCCGCGAACACGGCCGCGCTTTCCTATATCTTCAACGGCACCCCGGTCACCAAGACGATCCAGCGCCAGGTCTATGGCACGCGCGCCGCGAACTGCGTGCCCGCCACCGGCAGCCGCGCCACCTCGACCAACTACCAGGACCTGTGGTGGAACCCGGACGAGTCAGGCTGGGGCGTGAACATCACGCACCAGGACAACACGATCTTCGCGACGCTGTTCACCTATGACGCCAGCGGCCGTGGCTTGTGGCTGGTGATGTCGGGAGGAACGCTGCAGGGCGATGGCTCCTACCAGGGCTCGCTCTTCCAGACCACGGGCTCCGCGTTCAACGCCAACCCGTTCGTCCCGCTGAGCGCCGCGAACGTCACCATGGTCGGCACGATGCAGTTCCGCTTCTCAGACGGAGAACACGGCACGCTCATCTACAGCGTCAACGGCATCACCGTCACGAAGCAGATCGTCCGCCAGGCGTTCTCCAACCCGCTGCCGGCGTGCTCCTGACGAGGCGGAAGATCCACGGCCGCCTGTTGCTGTCGGGGCTCCTGGCGGCAAGCGCAGCCGCGCATGCGCAGTCCGTCATCCGCAACGATGAATCGCTGGGCTCGAACCGCCCGGAGACCTGGGCCATGAGCTACGTCGCAGCCTCGACGTTGATGACGGGCTTTGGCCTGACGCCTGCCTTGCCACCGGGGCAGTGGACGGCTTCGTTCGACCTCGGGCATATCCCGCGTTTGGGCGAATCACAGCAGCGCGTCGGCTTCGCGGGCACAAAGCAGGAGGATCTCAATCGATCGCCGGTCTTCGGGCGCGCGCGCTTCGCCGTGGGGTTGCCTGGGGGACTCGTGGCGGAGCTCGGATACACGCCGCCGACGGAGATCAGCAACACGAGCGCACGAAATCTGTTCTCCGTCGCGTTGGGTCGCCGCCTCTACGAGAACGGCAGACTCGGCATCACCGCACGGATCTTTCGCCAGCACGGCAGCGCCAGCGGCGATATCACCTGCCCGGCGGCGCTCGCAGATGCGCCGGCCGCGAGCAATCCCTACGGATGCCGTGCCGCTTCCAACGATCGAATCGGCCTGCGCTACTACGGCGTCGATGCGACGGCCGGGTGGAATCCAGGCGAATGGAATCTGCACGCCACGGCAGGCATGGTCCGGGCGGACCTCTCGGTACAAGTCGACGCGCTCACTGTTGACGTTCGTGATCGCTCGTACCTGTCGGCAAGGCCGTCGTGGCCGTTCGCAACACTCGGAGCAAGCCATGACCTCGATGCCCGCTGGAATCTCGGTGCCGAAGTGCTTTACGTGCCCTTGCGGGTGCAGCGAGAGCTCTCGGGGCCGAGACGCACCGAGGCCCTCACGAGCCTGCGGCTGCGCCTGCTCTACCGATTCAGCTAGGCGGAATCGCGAGCTGGAGCCACCGACGGCGATCATCCTTCCCTCTCAAATTGCGTCGCGTTCTGCACCCACGAACGCGAAGAGTCGCCCGTTCACGGGTTTCCCCGCTTCCTTGCGGATCACCACTGCCTCCTCCTTGACGGGCGTGAAGCCGGCCGCGGCGGCGGCCTCGGCGACGTACCCCCGGGAATGCGAGTAGCGCCCGGTCCGCGCGAGCCGATAGGGATCGCACGTATCGACCAGATCCTCGGTCGAGAACGCAATCACGCTGCCCGGGGCAAGAACGCGCGCGGCTGACTGCAGCAACAGAGCCAGGTTGCCGATGTAGACCAACACATCGAGCGCCATGACGAGGTCGTACGACTGGGGCGCACAGCGGTCGAGGAAGTCCACCACCTCGGCCTCTACCAGTTCGTCATATATGCCACGCGCAGCAGCTCTTTCGAGCATCCGCCCCGACAGGTCAACGCCGACCAGCCGCGCGGCTCCCGCACGCACGTGCAGCCCGGCGAGCCCCGTCCCGCATCCCAGATCGAGTACACGGGCCGGGCCGTGCGCAGAAAGCCACGGTGCAATCAATGCGCCGAAGTCCTGCGGCGTGCGGTAACCGAGATCCCCGGTCAGGCGTTGGTCGAACTCGTCGGCATAGCGATCGAACACCTCTCGCACGAATCCATCGGGCGCGCGCAAAACCACGTTGCCGGCCATCGAATCGCGCCGAAAACGCGCCTCCTCGTTGGTGGCATCGAGCGCCAGTACACGATCGAACGCCGCGATCGCGGGCGCGTCCTCGCCGACCGCTTGCAAGTGGCCTCCGAGGTTCGACCAGGCGTGGAGGAAATCCGGGCGCAACATCACGGCGCGTCGAAACAGTTCGATCGCCCGCCGGGAGTCGCCCAGTTTGCCTACGGCGACCCCGAGCGAATTCAGCGCGGCGGTGAAATCAGGGTGCAACCGGATCGCCTCCTCAAGCGGCGGGATCGCGGACTTCGGCCGGCCCTCGAGCAGCTCGCAGGTGCCGAGCCCCGTGAGCAGGTTGACATCGCCGGGCCGCAGCGCAAGCGCGCCGCGATAGGCTTCGATCGCCTCGGCACGGCGCTGCAGCCGCTGCAGGAGATTGCCGAGGTTCGCGAGCGCCTCGAAATAATCCGGGCGCAGTTCAAGCGCGCGACGATAGGCGCCGACCGCCGCCTCGATCCGCCCGGAGCGCGCATGCTCCATTGCGGTATCGAAATGGGCCCGCGCCTGGCTGCCGGGCGTCATGTTCAGCCCTCGCCGCCCACGGCGAGCAGGCGATCGCGCAGCGTTTTCAACTCATCACGCAGCGCGGCCGCCCGCTCGAACTCGAGGTTGCGAGCGGCATCGAGCATTTCCTTCTCGAGCTTGCGGACACGCTGGTCGAGCTGCTTTTCGGAGAGCGAATCGAATTTCGCTTCCTCCCTCTCGACACGTTGGGTTTCGCGCGCCTCGTCCGCATCGTAGACGCCGTCGATCATGTCCTTGATGCGTTTCGAGATGCCCTTGGGCTCGATGCCATGCTCCAGGTTGAACGCCACCTGCTTGGCGCGGCGGCGGTCGGTCTCGTCGATCGCGAGTTTCATCGAGGCCGTCATGTTGTCCGCGTAGAGGATCGCGGTGCCGTTGATGTGGCGCGCGGCGCGTCCGATGGTCTGGATGAGCGAGCGCCCCGAGCGCAGGAAGCCTTCCTTGTCCGCGTCCAGGATCGCGACCAGGGACACCTCGGGGATGTCGAGGCCCTCGCGCAGCAGGTTGATGCCGACCAGCACGTCGAAGAGCCCCTTGCGCAGGTCGCGGATGATCTCGACGCGCTCCACGGTGTCGATGTCGGAGTGCAGGTAGCGCACCTTCACGCCGTGTTCGGCGAGGTAGTCGGTGAGGTCCTCCGACATGCGCTTGGTGAGTGTGGTCACCAGCACGCGCTCGTTCACCGCCACGCGCTTGTGGATCTCCGAAAGCAGGTCGTCGACCTGCGATGAGGCCGGTCGCAGGATGAGCACCGGGTCGATGAGGCCGGTGGGCCGCACCACCTGCTCCACCACCTGCGCCGCGTGCGTCTTTTCGTAGTCCGCAGGTGTGGCCGAGACGAAAATCGCCTGCTTCACCATCTTCTCGAACTCCTCGAACTTGAGCGGGCGATTGTCGAGAGCCGAGGGCAGCCGGAAGCCGTAGTCCACGAGCACCGTCTTGCGCGAGCGGTCACCGTTGTACATGCCACCGATCTGCGGGATGGTCACGTGGCTCTCGTCGATCACGATCAGCGCGTTTTTAGGCAGGTAGTCGATGAGCGTGGGCGGTGGCTCCCCGGGCGCATGGCCGGAGAGGTGGCGGGTGTAGTTCTCGATGCCCTTGCAGAAGCCGAGCTCGTTCATCATTTCGAGGTCGAAGTGGGTGCGCTGCTGCAGGCGCTGCAGCTCGAGCAGCTTGCCTTCCTTCTGGAAGAACTCGAGGCGCTCGCGCAGCTCGACCTTGATGGTCTCGATCGCATTCAATACCGTCTGGCGCGGCGTCACATAATGGCTCTTGGCGTAGAGCGTGAAGCGCGGCAGGCGATGCAGCAGCTCTCCCGTGAGCGGATCGAAGAGAGTGAGCGATTCGATGACGTCGTCGAAAAGCGAGATGCGCAGCGCCTGCTCGCTGTTCTCCGCCGGGAAGACGTCGATGGTGTCTCCGCGCACGCGGAAGGTGCCGCGGCGAAAATCGATGTCGTTACGCGTGTACTGCATCCCCGCCAGGCGCGCGAGCAGCTCGCGCTGGCCCACGGGGTCCTTCTCGCGCAGCACCTGGCGCATGTCCTGGTAGTCGCTGGGATCGCCGATACCGTAGATGCACGAGACCGTGGCCACGATGATCGAGTCGTTGCGCTCCACCATGCTCTTGGTGGCCGACAGGCGCATCTGCTCGATGTGCTCGTTGATCGAGGAATCCTTCTCGATGTAGAGGTCGCGCGAAGGCACGTAGGCCTCCGGCTGGTAGTAGTCGTAGTACGAGACGAAGTACTCGACCGAGTTTTCCGGGAAGAACTCGCGGAATTCGGAATAGAGCTGCGCGGCGAGGGTCTTGTTGGGCGCAATCACCAGCGTCGGGCGTCCGGTGCGGGCGATGACGTTCGCCATGGTGTAGGTCTTGCCGGAGCCGGTTACGCCGAGGAGCGTCTGGTAGGCCAGGCCGTCATTCAACCCCTCGGTGAGTTTGTCGATCGCCTGGGGCTGGTCGCCGGCAGGCTCGAAGGGCCGGTGCAGCTTATAGGGACTGTTGGGAAAGGTTATGACATCCATGTGCGAGAACGCGGCCGAACAGAAGATTCTACAAGGTAAAATGGGGCAAAGCACCCTGTTCCAACCCCCGCCCGGAGAACCCGCATGTCGCTCGTCGCCAATCGCCTGAAGGTCATCAAAGCCTCCCCCACCCTGGCCGTTTCCGCCAAGGCCGCCAAGCTCAAGGCGGAGGGCAGGGACGTGATCGCCATGGGCGCCGGAGAGCCTGATTTCGACACGCCCCAGTTCATCAAGGATGCCGCCATCGCGGCGATGAACAAGGGCTTCACCAAATACACCCCCGCGGGCGGCACCACGTCGCTCAAGAAGGCGATCGTCGCCAAATACAAGCGCGAGAACGGGATCGACTTCACCGAGAAGCAGATCCTGGTCTCGGCCGGCGGCAAGCAGACCTCGTTCAACCTGTGCCTGGCGCTGCTCAACGACGGCGACGAGGCGATCATCCCCGCGCCCTACTGGGTCTCGTACCCGGACATGGCGATGATGGCCGGCGGAAAACCGGTATTCGTCTCTGCCGGCATCGAGCAAGGCTTCAAGATCACGCCGCAGCAGCTCGAGCGCGCGATCACGCCAAAGTCGCGCCTCATGTGGCTCAACAGCCCCTCCAACCCCACGGGCGCGGTCTACAACGCCGATGAGCTGAAGGCGCTTGGCGCGGTGCTGCGCAAGCACCCCAACATCGTCATCGCCACCGACGACATGTACGAGCACATCCTGCTCGATGGCTCCAAGTTCGTGAACATCGTGAACGTCTGCCCGGACCTCTACGACCGCACCGTAGTCATGAACGGCGTCTCCAAGGCCTACTCGATGACCGGCTGGCGCATCGGCTATTGTGGCGGCCCGGCGGAGCTGATCGAGGCAATGGAGAACGTGCAGTCGCACAGCACCTCCAACCCCTCCTCCATCTCGCAATACGCGGCCGAGGCGGCACTCACCGGTGACCAGTCGTGCATCGACCCGATGGTCGCGGCCTTCAAGGAGCGCGCCAAGGTGGTGACCGAGGGCCTCAACAAGATCCCCGGCGTGAAGTGCCTGCAACCGCCAGGCGCGTTCTACGCTTTCCCCGATTGCCGCGAGGCGATCAAGAAGCTCCACGCGGCCGGCAAGATCGCGAGCGCCACCGACATGGCGCTGTGTGACTACCTGCTGGCCCAGCCGCAAGCGGTTGCCGCCGTGCCGGGCTCCGCATTCGGCTGCGAAGGCTACCTGCGCATCTCGTTCGCGACTTCGATGGAGAACATAAAGAAGGCGGTCGAGCGCATGGGCAGCGCGATGGCCACGGAGCAAGTCGCGGCCTGATCGAGTTCTTAGGAAGGAAAACGGCGCCACACGGCGCCGTTTTTCATTCAGCTCAGTCTCGGGCGTTTACGTGCCCTCAACAACATCCCAATTGAACATTGCTCTGAAGTCGTCAAAGCACGGCTCGCAGATCCAATAGTAACCCTCGAGTGTCGCGTAGCCTTCAGTCAAGGTATCTGCAATCGACGCCGTGTGCACCATGAACTTTATACGTGTGACTTCCCGACTGAAAGGGATTCTCCCAACAAGTTTGGCCGTGGTCAACGCAACCGAATCGCAACTCGTTTAGAATTTCGGCAAATCGCTCAAACACCGGCAAGAGGCTGTGGGGTCATCAGGAGCGTTCGTGCATCTTTACAGGAGCGGCGAACGATGGGGCGGCCCCGAACTTGGAGCATCGATGAACTTGTCGCAGCCGTGAAGACTTCACGATCGGTTCGCGAAGTAGTCGACCGGTTGGGTTTGAGCATTTGCGGTGGCAACTATAAGAATATTCAAGCGCACGCCGTGCGTCTTGGATTGGATACGAGCCACTGGTTGGGTCAGGGCCACCGTCGTGGTTCTCGATTGCCTGTTAGGCCGGCCGCGCCCTTGAGCAGCGTTTTGGTCCCCCACAGATATTCCGCGTCTGGAAAACTAAAGCGGCGGCTGCTCGCTGAAGGTGTGCTGTCGCCCAGGTGTGCCTGGTGCGGTCGCAAAACGTGGCGTGGAAGGCCCATAATGCTCGAGCTGGATCACATCGACGGTGATCACCTCAACAACGCGTTGTGCAATCTCCGGCTTTTGTGCGCGAATTGCCATGCGCAAACGCCTACGTACAGGGGGCGCAATGCAAAGTATCCGAACATTCCTTCATTCAAGGAAATCCAACTGGGCATTGCAAGGACAGGATCGATACTGGCCTACGCTCTGGAACTCAGCGTGACACCTGAGCGCGTGCGTGGTTGGCTCAGGTCAGACCGACTGCGGGCACGCGATGCGGGTGAATTAAGTCCTGAGCACCAGTCTGTGGATCGCCGCCCGGGTGGTGAAATTGGCTAGACACACGGGACTTAAAATCCCGCGCCGCAAGGCATGCCGGTTCGATTCCGGCCCCGGGTACCATTTTGGCTCTGTCAAGGGCAGGTGCCACGCAATTCTCGCCGCTTTTCGGCCTGCCGCCGGCGCATCCAAATCCCAAGCTGCGGCGTTTGATTCAGTACAATCGGCCCACCAGCCATACGCTAGGGAACAACAATGAAATTCGAACTCGACGACCCGCGCCGCCGGACCCTCGTCCAGATGCTTGCAATGGGAATGCTGGGCGGGGGCTCGATGGCCTCCAATCTCGCACTGGCCCAGATCCTCGGCAGCCCGCCATCCAAGCTTCCCCCGGGCAAGTCGATCTATCGCATTTCCGGCGACGTCCAGATCGACGGCAAGCCCGGCACGCTCGAATCGCGCATCGCCGGAGGCACCAACATCAAGACGGGCCGCAACGCAGAACTGGTCTACGTCGTTGGCGAGAGCGCCTACATCGCGCGCCCGCAGACTGAAATCGTGATCGAAACCGGCAGCGACAGCGCCATCGTGACCGGACTCAAGCTCCTCACCGGCAAGCTTCTCTCGGTGTTTCCGAGTCGGCGCCCGGTGCGGCTGACCACGCAGGTGGCCACCATCGGCATCCGCGGCACCGGCGTGTACATGGAATCGGACCCCGAGCAGACCTACTTCTGCACCTGCTACGGTGTGGCGGACGTCGCGTCGAACAACGATCCGCAGAGCAAGGAGACGATCACGGCCTCGCACCACGACCGTCCGCTCTACATCCTGGGCAACGAGCAGGCCGGCAAGAACATCCGCAATGGCCCGTTCATCAACCACACGGACCAGGAACTGATGCTGATCGAGACGCTGGTGGGCCGCGCGCCGCCGTTCGTGTTCCCGAAGGCCGACTACTCGGGCCCGCGCCGCAGCTACTAAGAGCAAGCCGCGGGAAAGCGGCGCCTTGCAGCTACTACTGCGGAGCGCCGTTCAGGATCCAGTTCTGGAACAGGTCGTAGCGCGCGCGCGCCGCATCACCGGGCGCGGCTTCGGAATTGAACCCTGCCAGCAGGTTGCCCTTGTGGTGATGCCCCGAAGGCTTGCGCAGCAACGGGCTCGCCGCGATGTCGGTGAAGTTGATGCGGCTCCTCACCTCGTTGTAGAACCACGTGTCGTCGGTGGCGTCCGCGACAGTGCCATCCCCATTGCGATCTTCCTGGCTGTACCAGACCGGCGGATGCGGCTCCGTGCCCGTGGGGCTATGGCATTGCGTGCACAGGTTGTTACCCTGCATCAGCGCCTTGATGTCGGCGAAGCGCACCGCGCCGGGCGCGATGGGTAGCGCCGGATCGACAACAACCTTTACTTGCACGGGCGGGCTGGTGAGCGAACCCCCCGTCGTCACCAGCTGGATCACGTACATGCCTGCCGTATTTGCGGTCAGCGTGGCCCTGGCTGTAGCGGTTTCGGTGAGCGTCGCGCCCGCGGGACCGGAGACCAGGCTCCACGCGTAGCCGGTTGTATAGAGGCTCTGGGCGCCCGAGAGCTGGTTGGAACCCGGGAGCACCACGCGATCGGGACCGGCATCGGCGATCGGACGGCCCGGACGCAATACTGCGCCGGAGGCGTCGCGCACGTTATAGCCCTGTGCCTGGAGGAAGGTCGCGACCGCCTGCGGGCGTGTAGAGCCCCAGAAGGCGTCGTAGACGATCTTGGCCAGCGGCATGTTGCCGCGATCGATCACGTGCGCCTTGATGCGGTCCGCGTAGCCGACGAATTTCTCGTAACTGTTGAAGTCGATATCCGATTGCGCCGAGGTGCCGCGCATGATGTGGCAGGTGCGGCAGGAGGTCGCGACCACTTCGCGATAAAGCGTCGATTGCCCGGCCTGCAGCCATGAGTCCGGCACGTAGCTGTCGACGAACTGGGCGTTCGGCAAGCCATCGCCGCCGTACGCCGACTTGATGAGCGCCGCGGCCGTTCCCTGCCATTCGCTGTTGCCGACGGGACGGCGGCAGGCATCTTCCGGCGCGCTCGAGGCGGCGGCGATCGGATAGGTGCACAGGATCATGCGATTGATGGTCTTGATCGCCGCTTCCTGCTCACCGCGCGAGAAACCGGCGCGCGTGGTCGAGAAGTCGAACACATCCGGTTCGAACGCATGCATGCGCGCCTGCACGTCGCCGCGTTGTTGCGAGACCGAGTTCTGCACCAGGTTGAAGAGGCGCTTGCCGCTGGCATCCGGAGGCGTGAGCGCGTCGCCTCGCCCGCCGTGGCAGCTGATGCACGGACCTGGCATCGCCTTGGGACCACGGCCATCAAGGTTCACGAAGGTTTGCCGGTCGCCGGCCGGATTGAAGTTGTAGAACTTCGGGAAGGCCGCGCCGCCATTGGGGCCGGGGCTGAATTCGATCGCGTTGATGCCCACCATCCAGCGCGTGTCGCGCACGATGGCGGCGTCGAGGTTGAGCGGTGAATAGGCATATTCGTCGCCCGCCTGGATCAGGTAGTTCTCGACATAGAACGCAAACGAGCCGTCCGGGTTGCTGCGCGCATACATGCGGCGTCCGTAGCCCAGGTCGCGACGATCACCAAACACCACGTTCACTTCGTTACCGGTGCCAGTTTCGAAGCCGTTCTTCGCCTTGTACTTCGCGAGGGTCACGCGTTCGCTGTTCGGATCGATCGCGCGGTAGTACGCCTCGGCATATTCCGCAGTGTCCGTCTGCAATGAACCGTCGGCCTGCTGCTGCGGGTTCGGGAACAGCAGGAAGCTCTTCGGCCCATCGGGCGGCGGCGGGTTGGAATCCACCCCCGGCCTCGTGTCACCCGGACTTCCGCCCCCGCCGCAACCCGAAAGCGCGAGCGCGCCGGCGGCAGCAACGATCCAATGGGCGAAGAGGCGGGGAATTCGCATGCTTGGATCCTTAGAACCGCATCAGGTAGACGATGGAGTACTGGTTGTCGATGTAGCGCAGCGGGCCGTTGAAATCGAAGCCCGGGTGGCGCGTCGGCGTCGCCTCGATGCGGCGCCACGAGAAGTCGATCGAGTCACGCGCGCCCAGCGGATGGTTGTAGCCGAGGGTGCCCATCACGGTGCGCGCGTCGAAGCGGTAGGACACGAGGTCCAGGCCATCGAACGCGTCGTCCGCCGTGAAGACGTCGGTCAGTCCGATGTTGACCAGTGACGGGCGGCCCGAAGAAACGGTGTCGCCCTTGCGGTATTCACCGGTGAGGTAGACCAACCCCTTGCCGATCGACCAGTCGAGGTTCATTTTTGCCGACCAGTCGCGCCAGTTGAAGACTTCGCTGCGGCCGTCGCGCCTGCTGGCGCCGGCTTCGACAAATGCCTCGATGCGGTCGGTGATGGCGCGGCGTGTGTTCACGCCGGCGAAGTAGCGCGGCCCGGTGCGCAGGCTGGACTCGAATTTCTCGTACACCGCGCGGCCGACGAATCCGAAGGTCATCGCATCGAAAGCGCCGGAGGTGCGGTACTGCAGTTCACCCTGGGCACCGGCGGCGAATCGGCTGAGGCCGGAATAGCGGTCGAACTTCTCCGCATTGCCGAGCCCCGTCACGACGAAGCGCGTGTTGGGGTTGAGGCTGAAGGACCGGGTCTGCGAGAGGCCGAGATTGAAGCTGCGGTCCCTGTATTTGTCGCCGGACTCGCGCCCGCGCGTGGCGTTGTCGTCCCAGGCGAAGCCGGCGTCGACGTTGATCGGATCCTTGAACGTCGTCGGCTCCCAGCGCCAGTTGGGTCCGGCGATTGCGTCCAGCTCCTGTGACACCAGCAGGCGCACGCCCTGCACGTTGCTCGCGCCCGAAGCACGCTGCGCTGTGTAGTCGACGCCTATCTTCAGGCCGCCGCCAAATGCGATGTCGATGCCGATGCCCAGCAGCAGCGAGTTGCGGCTGACGCCGGCAGGCGTGACGTTGTATTCCGGCCCACCTGCGAGATCGGCGTATCCGAGGCGAACGGCGCGTTCGTCTTGCAGCTCGCGGCGATATTCAATGCGCGCGCGCGGCATCGCGAAGCCGAACTCGGTGGCATGTTTCGATTCCACACGCACGCCCGCCGCGGCCTGCACGCTGCGCTGCCTCGTTTCGTCGTAACGCAGCGCGAAGTTGCCGGCTCCGGTTTCGCTCACGGCCTCGAGGCGATCGAACGAGAAGTCGACGCGGCCGTAAGGAGAAACCAGCAGGTTTTCCTGGCGAGCCTCGTATCCGGCGCCGATCGAACCGAACACCTGGCTGCCCTTGCGTCGTCCGTCGGCGTAGAGTTCGGCAGCCTCGACATAGCGGCGCGAATCGAAGCGCAGCTGGCCGTAGCCCACGAGCATGTCGATGAAGGTGCGCGGCGCCGGCTGGTAGCTGGCGTATGCGGCAACGGAGCCCGCGGTCGACTTGAGGTGTGAATGCGCCGCGACATCGCTGTCGTCACGCCCATAGCCCACGCCGAGACCACCGGCCCAGCGCATGGAGAAGCGACGATCGACACCGGCGCTCACGCCATCGGTGCTGAAGCGCAGGCGGTCGCGATTTTCAGTAGCCTCGCGGCTGCCGAAGTTGGCCGTGCCCGCAACCCAGATGTTCGTCTGCGGCGACATGGCGGCGGGGACGCCTCCTGCGCCAGTGCTGGCTGCGACATCGTAGGAACGAGTCGTGGCGACGTTCATCAGTGCGCTCACAAGCGAGATCGGGATGAGCGGCGAGCTTTCTTCCGGCGGCGCATCGCCCCCACCAAACGCCGCCAGGCGAGCAGCGGGTTGCGACCAAGCAGCGGTGCGTGGCGCGAGTGCCGCCGTTGTCGGCCCGGCCGCCGGCGGAGCCACGTGCAGCGACTCCATGCGGCGCTGGTAGTTGCCGACCTGCGCGGCGGCGAAGCGGCGCGCCGCCTGGCTCTGCGCGTCGATCAGCCCGAGCACCTCGCGATCCTGCGTTGGATCGGGGCGGCCCGTGATCGTGACCTGGATGGTCGCCGATTGCGAACGGCCCGCATCACCGAAGGCCACATACGAGAACGCGTCGTTGCCGAAGTAGTTGGTGCGCGGCGTGTAGGTGATGAACAGGCCGTTGACGGTTGCGGTGCCGTGTGTCGGATTGGTGGTAACCGCGACGCCCGTGAGCTGCGAGCCGCGCACGAACTTGCTCATGTCGAGGATCGTGGGCGTGTTGAGTTGCACCGTCATCGTGCCGGCCTGCGCCACCGGGATGGAGGTGCCGACGGTGATGTTCACCGTCGCAACGGTCGATACCCCTGCAGGATTGGTGACCGAGTAGCTGAAGCTGTCGAAGCCGGAGAATCCCGTCGCCGGCGTATAGGTGACGATGGCGCTGTTTGGCTGCGTCGTCACCAGGCCGTGGCCTGGAAGCGTCACGACGTTGACGGTGAAGACCTGCCCCGTTACCGGCAACGTGACCGGCGTGGCGGTTTCGAACGGCACATCCACATTGGCATCGGCGACGCGAGCGATCACGAAGCCCACGATGAAGCGCAGCGTAAATCCGGTGGTACCGCTGGCGTTCGTGATGGTGATGGGCACGTCATAGGTGCCGCCGAGCGCATTGACCGTGCCGTTGATGATTCCGGAATTCGGATCGAGCCCCAGGCCACCCGGCAGTCCCGGGGCGGTAAACGTGAACGGCCCGTTCTCCGCGGGAATCACGTACTGGAAGGACTGGCCCGGGTTCACGTTCACCGTGACCAGCGCGTTGCCCGTTGTCGGCGGCGAAAGCGCGATGGTCAGCGCCAGCGTGCCGGTTCCAGTGCCGGTGCCATTGGTAGCTCCGAGGCTAACTGGGAACGACCCGCTTGCCGTCGGCGTGCCGGTGATGCGGCCGGTTGCTGTATTGAGCGTGAGTCCCGCCGGCAACCCTGCGGCGCTATAGCTCGTGGGACCGTTGGTCGCGACGATCTGGTACGAGAAGCCCGTACCCGTAGCAGCCGAAGCGCTGCCGCTGGTGACCACGGGAATTCCAACAGCGATGGTGATCGTGAGCGGCTGCGTGTCCGTCGCCGTGCCGTTGGTTGCGCTCATCGTTCCGGCATAGACACCGTTGGTTGTCGGCAAGCCCGACAGCAGGCCGGTACCGGTGTTCAGCGTGAGTCCCGGCGGAACGTTGCTGATGGCATAAAGCGTAGGGCTGTTGCTCGCCGCGATCTGGTAGCTGAAGGCGAAGCCCACCGCGCCGCCAGCGGTCGCCGGGCTGCTGATGACCGGCGGCCCCAGCGTGATGTTGAACGTGACCGGATCGGTATCGGAGCCGGAACCGTTGCTCGAGGTGATGGTGGCCGTGTTGAACGTGCCCACCGCGCTCGGCGTGCCTGAGATCAGGCCCGTTCCCGTGTTCACGCTGAGGCCCGGCGGAAGGTTCGCAGCGTTGAATGAAGTCGGCCCGTTGTTCGCCGTGATCTGGAATGAATACGGCACACCGGTCTGGCCCGCCGGCGCCACGAGGCTGGTATTGACCGGCGCGAACTGCGAGATGGTGAGGTTGAGCGTCGCGCAGCCGCTAGTCGTCGCATTGGTGGCGCAGATCGAGACCGGGTAAAGGCCCGCGGTGCCCGATCCCGGCGTGCCCGTGATCAGGCCTGTCGGGCTCATCGTCAGGCCCGTCGGCAGCGGCGCGGCGCTGAACGAGGTGAGCGGCGAATTGGTGGCGGTGATCTGGTAAGGCGTAAAGAGGATCGCCTCGCCGCCGGTGGCGACCAGCAAAGAGGTGATCACCGGCGGCCCGAGCGTGATGGTGAACGCAACCGTGAACTGCGCGCTGGTAGCGAAGGGGGTCGAACCCGTGAATTGCACGTTGGTGGGTCCACCCACGGTCGTCGGCGTGCCCGTGATGGCACCGGTGCCGGTGTTGAGCGTCAGGCCCGGGGGCAAGGTTCCCGAAGCTATGGCGTAACTGGTGTAAGCCGGGCCGGCGCCGCCAGTGATCTGGTAGCTGAAGGCCACGCCGGTCTGGCCACTGGGGGCTGCGCCGCTGTTGATCGCCGGCGCGACGTGGAACGTCACCGCCTTGGGCGCGCTCGTTGCCGTGGCATTGGTGGCCGTGAGGTTGGCGACATAGGGACTGCCCGCCGCCGAGGTCGGCGTGCCGGTGATTGCGCCGCTGCCGGTATTGAGCGTCAGGCCCGGTGGCAAGGACCCGCTCTGCAGCGCAAAGCTGGTAAGCGGCGTATTGGAAGCGGTGATGGTGTAGCCCGAAAACAACACGCCGACGGCGGATGCGGGCGCGGTCGCCGCGCTCGAGATCACGGGCGGACCGAGGCCGATGGTGATGCTGAACGCCTGCGTCGGGCCGGTCACGCTACTGGTGTAAGTCGCGCTGACGGTGAAGTTGAACGTTCCGGTCGCCGTAGGCGTGCCGGTGACGGCGCCTGTCGACTGCAGCGTCAGTCCGGTGGGGAACGTGCCGCTCGCCACCTGGAAGGACGTGACCAGGCCCGAGCAAGCCGTGACCGTGAAACTGTGGCTGTACGAAACGCCGGTTTGTCCCGCCGGCGGCGCAGCGGCGCTGACCGTCGGACCGATGACCGGATTCAAGATGTTGACGGGCTGCGTGCGCGTCGACGTGGTGCCGCTGCCGGTGCCGTGGAAGGTGAAGCTATCGGCCCCGACCTGGCAGGCATTGGGCGTATAGGTGAACTCGGCGGGGCTGGTGCCGTAACTCACACCCCCCTTCGTTGGAGGAGGCGCGACCGTGGAAATTGCATTGACGTTGGCGTAGGGGCTGGGGACCGTGATGCCGATGAGCGGAAAGGTCGCGGCCGACTGGAATGGGATCGAACGCGTGGGCGTGGCGGGCAACGCTCCATTGATGTAATCGATGATCGCGGTCATCTCGGCCCCGTTCAGGCCCGGATCCGCAATCATGCCGCCCGCGATCGCGGCATTAACCACGCTGCTCGAGTTGGCGCCATTGAACTGCGCCGGGTACGGATTGGACGGCGTGACGTGGCAGCCGGCTCCAGTGCAATTGGCCGTGTAGGCAGCAGGCTGCGCGTGCGCGCAAAGCGGCAGCAGGCCAACGGCCAGCAACACGAGCACCGCAATTCTCGCGGCGATCACATTCAACGGTGCGCCCTCCCTGGGCTGCGTTATTCGCGCACGGCTTCCCGACCGTGTACCGCTTGAAATGATACGCGAGGAAACCGCTGGAACCTACTGAATATTCCGCATATTCTGGCCGGGCGGCCGCGGGATCAGAGCTTCGGGATGCGCAGCGTCTTGCTGATCATCAGGGTGCCCGAAAGCGCAAAAAGCAGCGCCAGGGGGTGCAGCACCCACGGCCCAAGGGACCAGGCGCCGCCCCACAGGTCATTGCCGATGCGGCCCTGCCAGGAGGCGGCGGCGAGGATGGCGGTGAGCAGCACGCTCGTGGGAATGGGTGTTCCCTCGAAGTACTTCACCTTGTCGCCACCCTCCGAAAGCGTCTCAGCAGTGACGTTGTAGCGCGCCAGCCTGCTCACGCCGCAGCAGACGAAATACGCGAGGATCATGGCGTCCCAGCCGCCCTGCATGCCAGCTGCGAAAGCCAGTGCCGCAGGCGCCACGCCAAAGGAAATCACGTCGGAGAGTGAATCGAGTTCGCGGCCGAGCGCGGAGTGCTGGTGACGCGCACGGGCGACCTTCCCGTCCAGCACATCAAAGGTGAACGCGATGGGCGCCAGCAGGGCGGCGTAGAGGAAGTGCTCCTTCAACTGGCTTGCCATGTAGAGCATCGCCAGAAGCACGGCGCCGGTGCCGCTCGCCGCGTTTCCAAGCGTGAGGAAATCCGCCAGATGGAACTCGCGAATCATGGAGAAATGCCGCGAACGAGGGGGTGTTTGGGAGGTCATGGTTTAGCTCGGTTTGAATGCCCGCGGCGGCCTTTCGTTCCCGGGCAGGTAAAATTGCCGATTCGCCTGACCCAGTATTGCCGAAAATGAAATACGACGAACAATCAATCAAGGTACTGAAGGGCCTGGAGCCGGTACGCGCCCGGCCCGGCATGTACACGCGCACCGACAGCCCGCTGCACATCATCCAGGAGATGATCGACAACGCCGCGGACGAGGCGCTGGGCGGCCACGCGGGCCACATCATCGTGACGATGTACCCGGACGGCTCCATCAGCGTCTCTGACGATGGCCGCGGCATTCCCGTCGGTCCCCACCCGGTCGAGAAGGCCCCGACGGTGGAAGTGGTTTTTACGCGCCTGCATGCGGGCGGCAAATTCGACAAGGCGGGCGGCGGCGCGTACGCGTTCTCCGGCGGCCTGCATGGCGTCGGCGTCTCCGTCACCAACGCGCTCTCCAGGCGCCTCGAGGTGCAGGTCACTCGCGAAGGCGCGGTCTACTCCATCGCGTTCGAGGGCGGCGAGACGGTCGAGAAGCTCAAGAAAATCGGCAAGGCAGGACCGAAGGAAGGCGGCACGCTGCTGCGTGCCTGGCCCGATCCCAAATATTTCGACACCGGCAAGGTAAGCCGCCGCGACCTAGAGCTCCTGCTGCGCGCCAAGGCCGTACTGCTGCCCGGCCTGCAGGTCACGCTGCAGGAAGAAGGCGGCAAGAACAAGACTGAATGGAAATATGAAGGCGGCCTCGCGGCCTACCTGCTGGAGCGCATGGAAGGCAGCGACGGCTACATGAGTCCGGTGTTCGCGGGCGAATCGTTTGTCGGCGCCGAAGACGAGAACTACGCGCAGGGCGAAGGCGCGTCGTGGGCAATGGCCTGGTCGGAGGGTGGTGGCGAAGGTGAATCCTTCGTGAACCTCATCCCGACGGCTCTCGGCGGCACGCACGAGGCGGGCTTGCGCAACGCGGTGTACGAATCAGTGAAGGAATTCTGCGAGCACCACGAGCTGCTCACGCGCGGCGTAAGCCTGCAGTCAGAAGACGTGTGGAAGCCGCTGCGCTACGTGCTGTCGGCGCGAATCCTCGATCCGCAGTTCCAGGGGCAGACCAAGGAACGCCTGTCCTCGCGTGAAGCGCTGAAGCTCGTGGTCTCGCGTGTCAAGGATCCGCTCGATGCGTGGCTCAACGCAAACGTCGAGGAAGCCAAGAAAATCGCGCAGCTTGCGATCAGCGCCGCCACCGCGCGCCAACGCGCCGGCAAGGCGGTGGAAAAACGCAAGAGCTCCGGCGTCGCCGTGCTGCCGGGCAAGCTTACCGATTGCGAATCGCAGGACACCAACCGCAACGAAGTTTTCCTGGTCGAGGGCGATTCCGCCGGTGGTTCCGCCAAGCAGGG
>JBDSMR010000013.1:0-4114 GCA_039915735.1 Usitatibacter sp.
AGCCCTCGCGCACCGCCGGCGGATAACCGGTCAGGTTGTAGGTGGGCTTGGAAGCGCGCTCGCGCCGCTCCTGCGCCTGCACCGGGTTTTCCGGCGCGCTGGGCGCCACGTAGGGCTGGCTGGCGCAGCCGGCCACTAAAACCAGCACTGAAAGCCTGGCGTAGGGAAAGGTGTGAGTTTTCATGGTTGGCTTTGCAAAAAGTCTTGCACGTTGAAGACAGTTCTCGTCCAGAGATACCCTATCAGTATGTGCGTTCACAATTAACTCATGACAATCCCTGCTTTGCCCGTGAACATCAAATCCGGTCGGCGGCCTCGTTACCCGGCGTCGTCCAAGTGCCAAGCAGGCAGGTTAAGATTTCGGGGTCGGGTAACACGATGACCATCGACTCGACGTTCCTGCCGGGATTCGCGGTATCGGGGAATCTGCAAGTGGCCCGTAAAGCTGTCCCAGCTGGGAACCGTGGTCTCGATCAACCAGGGCACCTACCAATGCGATTTCTTCGAAGAGCGCCGCGGCCATTCGCACACGCCGCCGTCCAATCCCGAGCCGCCGCAATAACCCGGATCGCGCGGCTTTTCGCCACGGCGTTGCTCCTCACCTCGGCTGCCGCGTTCGACGCGGTGGCCGATGCCGCTTACAAAACCGCGCATATCAAGGTTGCGGGCCACGTGCTCAAGGTGGAAGTAGCTGCAAGCGACGAACAGCGCATGCAGGGCCTCATGTACCGCAAGAAGATGGCGCCCAATGACGGCATGGTCTTCATCTTCGATGAGCCGGCCTATCACGCGATGTGGATGAAAAACACGCTCATTCCGCTGTCGGTGGCGTTCGTGGACGCGAAGGGCTCGATCCTCAACATCCTCGACATGGAGCCGGAAACACTCGACTCGCACATGGCGGCCGGTCCCGCGATCTACGCGATCGAGACCAACAAGGGATGGTTCGCGGAGAAGAAGGTCAAGGCCGGCGACCAGGTCACCGGACTGCCGAAACCGAAAAACTGAAAAGGCTTGTCCGCCGATGAACGCCGATTAACGCCGATTAACGCTGATGAAAAACAAAAAGGCGTTTCGTGCCTGCGTTTGTAGGTGTACGAAACTGGCACGGAAACACCCTTGCCTTTGCCTTTATCCGCGTTAATCGGCGTTCATCGGCGGACAACTGCTTTAGTCAGTTCACCCAAAAATCGCGCGGCGGAAGATCCCGCCGGAGGCGACCATGAAGAACAGCATCGGGATCGACAGCAACGTGTTGGTCCGCGATGCCAGGAACGCCACGCGGCGCGCCTTGTTCTTTTCTTCGTCGGTCGCCGGCACCATGCCGAGGATCTTCTTCTGGTTGGGCCAGATCAACGCCCACACGTTGAAGAACATGATCAGCCCCAGCCATGCGCCGATGCCGATGGGGATGTAGGCACGCTCCTTGAACATCAGCGCTTCATCGGCCTTGTTCCCGAGGATGAAGAAGCCGAGGAACACCGTCGCAACCGAGGCCCAGCGGAAGAAGAACAGCGCGCGCGGCGCGACATGTTTCGTGATGCCGGCGCCGCTCGGCGGGGTGTCGGCCGCGGCCTTCTTGAGCGCATCGACCTGCACGAAGTTGAAGTAGTAGAGCATCCCGACCCAGAACACGCCGGCCATGATGTGCAGCCAGCGTCCAAGCCCGTACTGGATGAATTCCATGCCCATGGTCAGGCCGCTCCCATCATCGAGCGCGCGAGATAGTAGAGCACCACCGTCAGCACGAGGCCCGCGATCACGGTGCCCCAAAGGGAATCCAGCGGATTTTTCATCTTGTGCCTTCCGGGAAAGGGGGATGCGGCTGCGATTTTAACATGCACGGAAAACCCTGACGGATTAAGGGTTTATGCAGGCCTTCAGGCGGCGAGGCGGCCGGCGTGCCAACCTCATTCGGGGGCATGACGAGTCGCCACGTAGAATTCCCCACTTGGAAGACACCCACCCCTATTCGCGCCTTACACCGGACGTCGTTCTCAACACGCTCGATGCGGCGGGCCTGCGTTGCGACGGGCGTCTGCTGGCGCTCAACAGCTACGAGAATCGCGTCTACCAGGTCGGCATCGAGGACGCGGCAGGCAATGCGAGCCTCGTGGTGGCCAAGTTCTATCGCCCCGCACGCTGGACGGACGAGCAGATCCAGGAAGAGCATGACTTCGCACTCGAGCTCGCGGCGCAGGAAGTGCCGGTGGTCGCGCCCCTCGCATTCGATGGGAAAACCCTGCTGACAGCCGAGGGCTTTCGCCTTGCCGTGTTTCCCCGCCGTGGCGGCCGAGCACCGGAGTTGGACGATCCGGTGGCGCTCGAATGGATCGGACGCTTCATCGGCCGCATCCATGTGGTCGGCGCCGCGCGGCCCTTCAAGCACCGTCCACGCATCGACATCGAAAGTTTCGGCGTGGAGCCGCGAGCATTCCTTCTTGCCAGCGGGTTCATTCCCAACGATCTCATCGCCGCATGGACGCAGGTCGCCGACCTCGCGCTCGAAGGTGTCCGGCATGCGTACCAGCGCGCGGGAGATGTCGCCGAGTTGCGCCTGCATGGCGATTGCCACGCCGGCAACGTGCTGTGGACGCCGCCGAGCGGCAACTCCGTCGGCGGCCCGCACTTTGTCGACCTGGACGACGCACGCATGGGGCCCGCGGTGCAGGATTTCTGGATGCTGATCTCGGGCGACCGCGACGCGATGGGCCTGCAGCTCGGCCGCATCCTCAAGGGCTACGAGGACTTCGCGGAGTTCGACGATCGCGAGCTGAACCTGGTGGAAGCGCTGCGCACGTTGCGCCTGCTCCACTACTCCGCGTGGCTGGCGCGACGCTGGAACGACCCCGCCTTTCCGCTCGCCTTCCCGTGGTTCAATACCGCGCGCTACTGGCAGGACCGCATCCTGGAGCTGCGCGAGCAGGTCGCGGCGATGCAGGAGCCCGCGCTCGTCCCAAGGTAAGGGTTACATTTCGAAGCAACTTAAGCGGGATCGCAACGGCCAAACGCTGCTCCAATGATTCGATACCAAAAATAACGCCGGCCCCAATGACCGACCCATCTCCCGCATCGCACATCCCCGAGTCGAATTCCCGTCCCCGCTGGCTGCTGCAGATCGCCATCATCCTGGTGATCGCCGTGCTCGCCTGGGCAGGGTGGTACTTCTTCGGAGGCGCCGATCCCGCCGCCACCACCGACGGCAAGCAAACGCAGGGCAAGGACGGCAAGGCCGCCGCGGGCAAAGCCGCCGCCGGCAAGGGCGGACGATTCGGCGGTGATCCCAACCGCGTCCAGCCGGTCGCCGTCGCCACCGCAAAACTCGGCGACGTGAACATTGCGCAAACGGCGCTCGGCACCGTCACCGCACTGCGCACCGCCACCGTGCGCCCGCGCGTCGATGGATTGCTGCAGAGTGTTTCCTTCACCGAAGGAAAGATGGTGAAGGCGGGTGAGGTCCTCGCGCAGATCGACCCCGTGCCGCTGCAGGTGGCCCTCGCCCAGACCGAAGGCAACCTCGCACGCGATGCCGCAACGCTCAACAACGCGCGCCTCGACCTCGAGCGCTATCGCACGCTGCTCAAGCAGGACTCCATCGCCTCGCAGCAGGTCGACCAGCAGGCCTCCACCGTGAAGCAGCTGGAAGGCACCGTGAAAGTCGACCAGGCGCAGGTCGACAACGCCAGGTTGCAGCTCTCCTATACGCGCATCACGGCGCCGATCGCCGGCCAGACGGGCCTGCGCCAGGTTGACGCGGGCAACATGGTTCGTGCCTCCGACACCAACGGGCTCGTGGTGCTCACGCAGGTTGATCCCATCACCGTGCTCTTCACCATCCCGCAGGACACGCTGCCGCGCGTCCTGGCGCGCCTGAAGAAGGGCGACAAGCCGACGGTGCAGGCCTGGGACCGGGAACAGAAGAACCTGCTCTCCTCGGGCTCGCTGCTTTCCACCGACAACCAGATCGACGTCGCCACCGGCACGGTGAAGCTCAAGGCGCAGTTCGCCAACGCCGACGGCAAGCTTTTCCCCAACCAGTTCGTGAACGTGCGCATGGTGGTGGACACGGTGCGCGGTACGGTCTTGATTCCCTCCGCGGCATTGCAGCGCGACA
>JBDSMR010000088.1:0-5072 GCA_039915735.1 Usitatibacter sp.
TTCGCCGAGCTCGGGGCCACGGTCGAGGAGGCCTGCCCGGACCTGTCCGATGCGCGCGAAATCTTCCGCGACTTGCGCGCCAACCAGCTGGTCGGCGATCTCGCTCCGATCATCGACGCGAATCGCGAGCGCGTGCGCGCCGAGGTGCTGTGGAACATGGACCTGGGCAAGAAACTCGATGTCGAGCGCCTGGCGCAGGCCGAGCGTGCGCGCGGCGCGCTCTATGGCCGCGCTGCGGCATTCTTCCAGTCCTGGGACCTGCTGGTGACGCCGGCCACCATCGTCGCCCCATTCGACGTCGACGTGCGAGCGCTCGACGAGGTCGAGGGCGTGAAGCTTGCCAACTACTACGAGTGGTACGCGATCGCCTATGCGATCACGCTCACCTCGTTGCCGGCCATCGTGGTGCCGTGCGGGTTCACGCGCGCGGGCCTGCCGGTCGGGCTGCAACTCGTCGGCGCGCCGCGTGGCGAAGCTCGCCTGCTCGCGGCGGCCGCCCTGATGGAGCGCATCTTCGGGATTTCGGTGCTCCTGCCGATCGATCCGCGCCCGCCTGCGGCGTGATGGCGCCCGCGGACCCGGCGGTCTTTGCGGTCGGCCACCGCGTGCGCGTGCGGTCGGCTACCGGCGCGGGGCACGTGCGCACGCCGCGCTACATCCTCGGAAAACGTGGGGTGATCGAGCGGCTCTGCGGGCCCTTCCGCAACCCCGAGCAGCTCGCGCTCGCCGCACCGGGCCTGCCGCGGATGCCGCTCTACCGCGTGCGCTTCCTGCAGCGCGAGGTCTGGCACGACTACGCGGGCGCCCCGCACGACACCCTCGACATCGAGCTCTTCCAGCACTGGCTGGAGCCCGACGAGGTCTAGTTTCCGGGCAGGCTGAACGTCTTGAGGTTGGTGAAGCTCTTGATCGCTTCCTGCACGCCTTCCTTGTAGCCCAGCCCCGAATCCTTGATCCCCCCGAACGGGGTGAGCTCCAGCCGGTAGCCGGGCACCTCGCGCACGTTCACCGTCCCCACGTGCAGCTCGGAAATGAAGCGGTTGATGTAGTCGAGGCGGTTGGTGCAGACGGCGGAAGATAATCCGTAGGCGGTACCGTTGGAGATGGCGATCGCCTCGTCGATGCTGCCAAAGCGCACGATCGGCGAGACCGGGCCGAAGGTTTCCTGCATCACCACGGTCATCTTCGGGTCCACGCGGTCGAGCACCGTGGGCGAGTAGAGCGCGCCCTGGCGTTCGTTGCCCACCAGCAGCCTGGCGCCCTGGGAGACGGCTTCGTTCACGCGCGCCTCGAAGGATTTGGCGGCGGCCTCGTCGATCACCGTACCCATTTCCATCTTGGCGTTCATCGGATCGCCGAAGCTCCAGGCCTTCGTCTTGGCGACAACCAGCTCCACGAACTTGTCCGCCACGGCCGTGTGCACCAGCATGCGTTTGACCGCGGTGCAACGCTGGCCACTGTTCTTGTACGAACCTTGGACCGCAAGCGTGGACGCCTCCTCGATGTCGGCGTCTTCCATCACGATGATCGGATCGTTGCCACCCAGCTCCAGCACCATGCGACGGTAGCCGGCCTTGGAGGCGATGTATTTGCCCACGGCCACGCCACCGGTGAAAGTCACCATGTCGACGTTTTCGTTGGTGATGAGCTCGTCGGCGATTTCGCGCGGGTTGCCGGTGATGACCTGGAACATCTCGCGCGGCAGGCCGGCCTCGTACAGCAGCTCCGCGAGGTAATACGCCGACATCGGCGTCTTCTCGCTCGGCTTGAGCACCATGCGGTTGTTGGTGGCGATCGACGGAGCCACCTTGTGCGCCACCTGGTTCATCGGGTGGTTAAACGGGGTGATGGCCGAGATCACGCCGAGCAGCGGATCGCGCTTGGTGTAGACGCGCCGGTTCTTGCCGTGCGGCGTGAGGTCGCAGGAGAACGACTGGCCGTCGTCCTTGAGTGTCTCGATGGCCGCGAAGGTGAAGACGTCGCAGACGCGGCCGACTTCGTAGACCGAGTCCTTCTTCGACAGGCCCGACTCCCGGGTGATCAGGTCGGAGGCCTGCGCCACGCGGCCGCGCAGCAGTTCGGCGGCCTTGTTCATGACCGTGGCGCGCTCGTAGCGCGTGAGTTTTGACTTGAAGGCCTGCGCGGCGGCGAAGGCCTTGCGGACGTCCTCCACGGTGGCCATGGGCACGGTGCCGACGACCTCGCCGGTGAAGGGATAGCGGACTTCGATGACGCGCTTGGGGACGGACCCCGGTTCACGCCTTTGCTTGGTTTGGGGTCCGTCCCCGGTTTTCAGTTCGGTCATGGCGTTCAGTCCGCGGCGGCAGCGTTGGCCGCGCGCGCCTCCAGGTGGTTGAGGGCGATGTCGAGGATATCGAAGTTGCGCAGCCTGCGGCCTTCGAGGCCCACGGCGCGGCGATTGAACAGCAGCGGAACCGTCTGCTCGGAGATGCCGCCGTGGCTGCGCAGTGGTGCGTCCAGGCCGGAGAGGTCGTGGCGCGAGGCACTGGTGCCCATCACCACGTGTTTGGTGGAGACCACGACGAGATCGCCGATGCGGTCGGGCGGAAGCTCAAAGCGCTGGGCGGCTTCCGCATTGGTGAGGACCACTTCGATGCCTTCCATCGCCTTCAGCTTCGCGGCGACCGTCTGCTGGTCCGCGCCTTCGATGTAGATCGTGGCGAAGGAGCCGAGCGCGCCGTGATGGACGACATACGGGTCGGTGATCGGCAGGATGACGCGCGCCTTTTCCTTGCCGATCCAGCCGTCGATGGTGTCCTGCAGGTAGATCACATTGGGCGTGCCGTCGGCCTTCTGCTTGGCATTCATGCCGTGGTCGGCGGTGAGCGCGATGATCGCGCCGAGCGCGTCCATCTTCGCCAGGTACTTGTCCATCATCGCGTAGAACTTGTTGGCGCCCTCGGTGCCCGGCGCGAACTTGTGCTGGATGTAGTCGGTGGTGGAGAGATACATGATGTCCGGGCGCTGCTTCTCCAGCAGCTTGACGCCCGCGGCAAACACGAACTCGGAAAGCTCCGCGCTGTAGACCGAAGGCACGGGCATGCCCACCATCTCGACCACGTTTTCAATGCCGTTCTCGGCCATCGTCACGTCGGCCGCCTTCTCGGAAGAGAAGCAGATTCCCTTCATCTTGTGACCCAGCAGCTTGCGCAGCTTGTCCTTGGCGGTGATCACCGCGAGTTTGGCGCCTTCGTTCGAAAACGCTGCGAACACGGTGCCGGCGCGCAGGTACTTGGGGTCGTTCATCATCACTTCGGCATCGGCGTCGCGGTCGTAGAAGAAATTGCCGCAGATGCCGTGCACCGCGGGCGGCACCCCGGTGACGATCGAGAGGTTGTTGGGGTTGGTGAACGAGGGCACCACGCACTCGCCCTTGAACGCCGTGCCCGGGGCCAGCAGCTTCGCGATGAAGGGTGTGACGCCGGCCTTGGCGGCTTCCGTGAGGTAGTCGTATTCGCAACCATCGACGCAAACCACCACCAGCGGTTCGCTGTTGCGGCGGTAGGTACGGCCATTGACCTGGATCGTATTCATTCCATTTTCTCCTTGGGCTTCGCGGCGGCGCCGTTGGCGCGCGCCTCGGGGATGGCAGGCCGTTCGAGCATCTGGTGCAGTCGCTCGGGGCTTTCCATCGCATGCTGGTAAAGAAGGTCGGATGCGCGGGCGCCCGCGAGGATGAGTCGCTCCAGCTCGTGGCGGACGACGGTTGTAAGGGAAAGGCTCAGCTCGAGATTGGTGATCGACACGAGAACAAAGGCCTTGACAGGAGATCGGTGGATTGTAAACAATCTGCAAACTTTCCGCAAGCCCAGGGCTCCCCCAGATGACCTCCCGACGCGATGTTTTGAAGTCCGCTGCCCTGCTGCCCCTGGCCGGCCTGCCCGTGGGCGTCAGGGCTGCGCCGGCCGTCGCCGGCACGCCGCTGGCCGGCCATTTCACCCATGAGTCGGCGCGCCTTTGGTTGCAGGCGACCGAGGAATCGAAAGGTACGTTGAACTGGTGGCCTGCTGCCGGAAACGAGGCGGATGCGCGCACGCAGCCGCTCGCGCTCGCCAAGGTATCGGGCAACTGCACCATCGTTGAGGTCGGGGGGTTACGGCCGGCATCTGCCTACCGTTACCGCGTGAGCCTCGAAGGCGGTGGCTCGGCGGCGGGTACGCTGCGCACCGCGCCGGCGCCAGGCGAGGCGCCGCGCGACTTCCGCGTCTACCTGGGCTCGTGCGCGTACACGGAGACGTACACCCGCGGTGGCAACCCCTATGGCGCCAACCACCATATCTTCAACACCATGGCGGGGCGCATGGGTGAGGATGCGCTGCCGCACTTCATGCTCTGGATGGGTGACAACCTCTACCTGCGGGGACCAAGCGAAACCTTCAAGCAGCCGGCGGAGTATTCGACACCGGCGCACATGGACCTGCGTTATCGCGAGGTGCGCGCGCAGTTGCAGCTACGCAGGCTTTTCGCGGCCACGCACCACTACGCCATCTGGGATGACCATGACTACGGTCCCAACAACGGCGACAAATCCTTCGACCTGAAAGACGAAAGCCTGCGGCTTTTCCGCGCCTACTGGCCCAATCCGCCGATGGGTTCCGCTGAACTGCCCGGAACCTGGTGCAGGTTCGTCCACCAGGACGCGGAGTTCTTCCTGCTGGACGATCGCTTCAACCGCGACCCCGAGAAAGCGACGCCCGATCCGGCGAAGGTGATGTACGGGCGCGCGCAGATGGAGTGGCTCAGGCGTTCGCTGCGCGAATCGAGGGCCACCTTCAAGCTGGTGGTGGGCGGATCGCAGTTCCTCAGCGCCGGAAAAAACGGCGAACATTCCGGCTGGCACAGCTACCCCGAGGAGCGCGACGACTTTCTTGCGTTTCTCGACAAGGAGCGCATCACCGGCGTGGCGCTGCTCTCGGGCGACCGTCACAACACGCAGTTTTTCACGCGCAAGTCGGGTGACACCACGCTGAATGAATTCTCCTGCTCGCCGCTGACCTCGAAGATCAGCAAGGTGGGCAAGGCCGAATTGGACAACCCGCGTGTTGATCGCG
>JBDSMR010000089.1:0-21832 GCA_039915735.1 Usitatibacter sp.
GCTACCGATTGAAGCGCCGGTCGCGCCGCCCCCGCCCGTTCCGGCCGCCACGCTCGAGCCGCCCGCGCCGCCGCCCGAGATTCCCGCGCCGATCGAACGCATCGTCGCTCCGCAACGCGCGATGGAAATGGCGCCCGCGTTCGAGGCGCCTCCGATCGTGCCGCCCCCACCGATCGAAATTCCTTCGCTGCCCATTCCCTCGCTGAGAGCGCCTTCGCTGCGCGAGCTCGCCGAGCCGCCGAAGATTGTCGCGCCTGCGCTTCCCGCGCCGGTCTTTCCCGACCCGGCACCCGCGCCCGTGCCCGTTGCGGTCCCGATTCCGGCGCCGCCCATTTCGACACCGCCCATCGCGCCTGCCACAGTCGAAGTGCCCGCCATTCCGGTCCCTGCCGCGGAAGCCGTCACGCCGCGCACCGAATCTTCAAGCGCCCCCGTGGAGCAAGTGCCGCCGACGGTGCAGCCCGCACCTGCGCTGCCGTCCGCAAGCCAGCGCGTCGAGCCGCCCGCTTCAACGCGTGATGTCACCCCAAGAGTGGAAAGCGCAGCACCGGCGAAGAGTGACCTCTCCCCGCGCAGCCTCCCAGCGGCACCCGTGGAGGCGCCGAGCCTCTTCAGGTCACGTCCGACACCTTCGCCCTCGAAGGATTACGACCCGACCGCACCCTCGATCGACATCGACGCGGTGAAGCAACGCGCGGGCGAACTCGGCAAGATCGGACAGGGACAGCGCTCGCTGCTCCCCTTCCCGATGGCGCCGGCACCGAAGGTGAAGACCAAGATGGAAATTGCGATCGAAAACGCGCGCAAGCCCGATTGCCGCACTGCCTACGCCGGCCTGGGATTGCTTGCGATGCTGCCGCTGATCGCCAACGAGTTTGGCGAAGGCAAGTGCCGCTGGTAGTTATTCGCTGCCGGCGAGCAATCGGCGCGCGTGCATGAGGCGCTGCGCCATCGTGAAAACGATAACGCCCACGAACACCCAGGTCCAGATCGCGAGCCAGTCCGAATCCAGGATCATCAGCGACAGCATGATGAAGGCTTCGGTGCGCTCACCCAGGCCCGGCGCGTAGTGGAACGACTTCACCGAGACGTTCTGCACCGCCGCGCCGATCGAGAGGAACAGCGACATCGCGATGGCGATGATGCCGGCGAGGATCACCAGCTCGAAGCGCACCTCTGGATAGATCCACGCCAGCGCCGTGATGATCGAAAGCTCGACGATGCGGTCGAACGTGATGTCGAGGATGGCGCCCATCGAAGTCGGCTTCGTAAGCCGGGCTAGTGTTCCGTCGGCTGCGTCGATGACCCCTGAGAGCCAGAGGACCGCGACTCCCCACACGGGATGACCGAGCCACACCAGGGCAGCCGCGCCCACACCGACGAGCATGGCTGCGAAGGTCAAGGCATTGGCGCTGATGCCGACTCGCTGGCACGCGCGCGCGATGCCTTCGAGGGCGGGGCGAACGAGGTTGCGACCGTGGGTGTCGAGCATATCGACCTATTCGTCGGGCCAGTTGGGCATGGCGACATCCTGAAAGATCATCAGCGCGCGTGTTCAGCGGAGTGCCGGTCCGCCAGCCGCCAAGATACGGGTTGCGGACGGCGACTTCCATCCCCATATCGTTGCATGAACCCGCGCCACCTGTTCAACCCCTTCGTCCTGATGTTCGCGGCGCTGCACGTCTACATCGGCGTGCGCCTGCTCCAGCCTTTCGGCCCCGTCGGCACTTCCGTGGGCGTCCTGGCGCTGGCGACCTGTTTCTGGTTCCTGCCCAAGGGCTGGCACGTGGCGCAGGGCGGCAAGACCTGGTCGATCCTGCTGCCGTGGATCACCATGGGTTTCTTCTCGTGGCTGCTGGTGCTCACGGTGGTCCGCGATGTGAGCGTGACCGCGGGCGCCCTGTTCATTTCGCCGCAAATCCTCGATACGTGGGTGCGCTACTCCGCACTCGGCATCATCGTCGCGGTGCCCGTCATCACGGCACTCGGATTTTTCATTGCGCGCCGCACGGCCCCAGTGGTGAATGTCGACGTGCCACTCGCTGGCCTGCCCGCCGCACTCGAGGGCTTCACCATCGCGCAGATCAGCGACATCCACGTCGGCCCGACCATCAGGCGGGCGTTTGTCGAGAAGATGGTGGATCGCGTCAACACCCTCGGTGCGGATATGGTCGCCATCACCGGTGATCTTGTCGATGGCAGCGTGCAGGAGCTCGGCTCGCACACCGAGCCGCTGTCGCGACTCACCTCGCGCCACGGCACCTACTTCGTCACCGGCAACCACGAGTACTACTCGGGCGCCGGCGCGTGGGTGCGCGAACTGCGCCGCCTGGGCGCGCATGTTTTGCTGAACGAACACGTGATGCTCAATCACGACGGCGCGTCGGTTGCGGTGGCGGGCGTCACCGATTTTTCGGCCCACCACTTCGATCCTTCGCATCGCAGCGACGCGAGGTCGGCGCTTGCGGGCGTGCCACAAGGTGCCGTCAAGCTGCTGCTGGCGCATCAGCCGCGCAGTGCCGTGGCCGCCGAACAGGCGGGTGCCGACCTGCAGCTCTCCGGGCATACGCATGGCGGCCAGTTCTGGCCGTGGAACCACTTCGTGCGCCTGCAGCAGCCGTTCACAGCGGGGCTCAAACGCCTGGGGACGATGTGGATCTACATCAGCAGCGGGACGGGTTACTGGGGACCGCCAATGCGCTTCGGCATTCCTTCCGAGATCACGTGCATCCGGCTCGTTCGCGCGGCGGGCTGAACACCGGCGGCTGGACGGTGTAGGCTCGAAACCAGGCCGTGCGCTGCACGGCACCACCGCATCGAGGAGCCGACATGAACGTGCGCGTCATCGTGATCCTGGTCATTTTCAGCGTGCTTGCGATGTTTGTTGCGTTGAACCTCAGCGCCTTCCTCTCCCCCACCACCCTTTCACTCGGAGTCGCGACGGTGCAGGCGCCTCTCGGCCTCATCATGCTGGCGATGGTTGCGCTGCTCAGTGCCATGTTCCTGGCGTTCGTGGTGTACCTGCAGGGATCGGTGATCATGGAAACGCGGCGCCAGTCGCGTGAGCTGCACGGCCAGCGCGAGCTGGCGGACAAGGCGGAGGCTTCGCGCTTCACGGAACTGCGCACCTTCCTCGCGACAGAACTGCAGTCGCTCGCCGCGCGCATCGACGGCATGCAGTCGGCTCACGCCGAGCGCCTGGACAAGATGGATCGCGATTTCGGCGCCGCGCTCGAGCGCACCGAAAGCGCCATCGCCGCCTACGTGGGCGAGCTGGACGACAGGATGTCAGGCGGTGCGCACGAGTCAAAGCGCCCCGCGCCTGGCGCCTAGC
This sequence comes from Usitatibacter sp., assembly GCA_039915735.1. Taxonomy (GTDB): domain Bacteria; phylum Pseudomonadota; class Gammaproteobacteria; order Burkholderiales; family Usitatibacteraceae; genus Usitatibacter. Next base: position 3,335 of record JBDSMR010000089.1, read on the forward strand.
GGGTGGCGCGCACCAGCTTGCCGAGCGTGAGCCCCTGCACCAGCAGGGAGAAGACCACCACCGCGTAGGTCATCGTGAGCAGGGTCGCGCGCAGCTCGCCCGACGGCAGCGAAAGCACCAGCGCAATCGATATCGCACCGCGCAAGCCGCCCCAGGTGAGGACAGCGAGGGTGCCGCGCGCGTAGCGCTTCGAGCCCCCGGTGGCCTGCAGCACCATGCCCACGCTCACCCAGCGCGAGACGAGCACGGCGCCGATGGCTGTCAGCGCAAGGCCGAGGTAGCGGTAGTCGAGCGCCACGACCAGGATTTCCAGTCCCACGAGCATGAAGAGGATGGCGTTGAGCATCTCGTCGACGATTTCCCAGAACGAATCGAGCTGCCCGCGCGTGACCTCCGACATGCCGCGCTGGCGTCCTACGCTGGCGACCACGAGGCCGGCGGCTACCACCGCAAGGGCGCCGGACATGTGCAGGGCATTGGCCGCGGCGTAGCTGCCCGCGGCAAGCGCGAGAGTCACGAAGATCTCGACCGGATAGTCGTCCACCTCACGCAGCAGGAGATATCCCACCCAGCCGACCAGTAGTCCGAACGCCACTCCACCGATGGCCTCGATGGCAAATTCGCCCGCGATCTGGGTGGCTGAAGCGGGTTCGCCTCCCACCACGATGCCCACCAACGCCACGAAGAGGACCACGCCCACGCCGTCATTCACCAGCGACTCACCCGACATCAGCGCTTCGAGCGATTCGGGCGCTTTCGCGCCACGCAGGATGCCGATCACGGCGATCGGATCGGTGGGCGCGATCAACGCGCCGAAAAGCAGGGCCTGCGGGAAAGTAAGCGGCGCGTTGAGGGCGAGTGCCGCCGCCCAGACCAGCGCGCCGCAGACACCCGCCGCGATCACCACGCCGACGGTTGCGAGCAGCACGATCGCCAGGCGCTGGTCGCGCAGCCGGCGCATGTCGACGTGCAGGGCCCCGGCGAACAGCAGGAAGGGGAGGATGCCGTCGAGCAGCACCATGCGGAAATCGATCATGCCGACGAGGTCAACCACATTGCGCGCGTCGAAGCTGGTGAACCGGATCAGGCCCAGCACCACCAGCGAGCCGGCAAGCGCCATGGCCATCAGTGCGATCGTCGGCGGCAGGTGCAGGAAACGGTGGTTCACGAATGTCGCGAACGCGGCGAGTGAAATCGTCAGCGCCAGGAAGTCGGTGAGGGTCACGGCGTGGCTTTCGGGCGCATTCTGCGATGATACCTGCCACCCCCAACATGAAAGCGCGCCAACGCCATGCATCGATTGAGGTCGCTACTGGTTTCGATCCGATCCAGCCTCTGGTTCGTGCCTACGTTGATGGTGGGCGGGGCGATTGCGCTGGCCATCGCGCTGGTCGAGACCGACCGCCTCTTCCACTTCCAGTGGGCCGAGGACTATCCGCTGCTGTTCGGCGCCGGCGCCGAGGGCTCGCGCGGCATGCTCTCGACCATCGCCGGGTCGATGATCACGGTGGCCGGCGTCACCTTCTCGCTCACCATCGCCGCGCTGGTGACGGCGTCCGGGCAATACACCTCGCGCATCCTGCGAAACTTCATGCGCGATGTGCGCAACCAGGTGGTGCTGGGATCGTTCGTCGGCATTTTCACCTATTGCCTGGTGGTGTTGCGCACCATTCGCGGCGGGGCTGAGGTCACCTTCGTGCCTTCGCTCGCGGTGTTCGCGGCGCTGGTGCTGGCGCTGGTGGGCATCGGCGTGCTGGTGTTTTTCATCCACCACATCGCGACTTCGATCCAGGCCTCCACCATCGTCCGGCGCATCACCGACGAGGCGTTCGAAGCCATGGACCACCTGTTTCCCGAAGGCAGCGCGAATGAGGCGCTCGACGGGGAAGCGTCGGACTGGGGCGGCGGTCCGTACGAGTCGATACCCTCGCCCGCGATGGGTTATGTCCAGTCCGTAGACCTTGCCAAGGCTTTGTCGATTGCGCAGCAACATGGCGCGCTGGTGCGGCTGGAAGCGCAGCCCGGCGAGTTCGTCGCGCCTTCCAGCGTGCTGATGTCGGTCTCCTGTCCGTCGCCCCTCGGCGAAGAGGCGCGCGAGAAACTGTGCGCAGCAGTGGCGATACGGCGGTTCCGCACCATCAACGAGGACCTTGGATTCGGCTTGCGCCAGCTGGTGGACATCGCGCTGAAGGCTTTGTCCCCCGGCATCAACGACACCACCACGGCGGTGATGTGTATCGACCATATCGGCGCGGTGCTCGCACGGCTCGCCCCGCGCGCGATGCCTACCCACCACCGGTCCGAAGACGGGCGCATCCGCCTCGTTGCGCCCGGCCCGCGCTTCGACACGCTGGCCGACGCAGCCTTCGACCAGATCCGCGCGAGCGCCTCCGGCAACGCTGCCGCGCTGGCAGCGGTGATGAGCGCGATCAGCCGGGCGAGCGCGCACACCAGCGATCCCGCGCGGCTGCGCAGCCTGCAGCTGCAAGCCACGATGGTCTCGGAGCTCGCCGAGTCCAGCATTGCGACCGAGCACGACCGCGCCGCCGTGCGTCACGCCCGCGGATGCGTCAACACGCAGGGCGTCGCGGATTCCTGACCGGCGCGAAACGCGTCAGGCCGGTGTTCCGAAGAGTGCCCCCACGCCTGCCGTTATCCCCATGGCAAGCGCGCCCCAGAAGGTCACGCGCAGCGCGCCGGCCGCGACCTTGCCACCTCCGACGCGCGCGGCGACCCCACCCAGGACCGCGAGGAACACGAGCGACAACACGAAGATGATGGGGACGAGCCCGCGGCCCGCGACCAACGCGACCGCTACCAGGGGCAGCGCCGCGCCGACGGAAAAACTCGCCGCTGAAGTGAACGCCGCCTGGATCGGACGCGCACTGAAGGTTTCGGAAATGCCGAGCTCGTCGCGCGCGTGCGCGCCCAGCGCGTCGTGCGCCATGAGTTGCTCGGACACCTGCTTCGCGAGCTCGGGCTCGAGGCCTCGGCGCACGTAGATCGCGGTCAGTTCCCGGTGCTCGGCCGGGGCGTCTGCTTCCAGCTCGGCACGCTCCTGGTCAAGGGCGGCCGCCTCGGAATCGGCCTGCGAACGCACCGAAACGTATTCACCTGCGGCCATCGACATTGCCCCGGCGACGAGCCCCGCCGTCCCCGCCACCAGGATGCTGCCCTGGCTCGCCCCCGCGGCGGCCACACCCAGCACCAGGCTTGCCGTCGAGACGATTCCGTCGTTGGCGCCCAGCACGGCTGCGCGCAACCAGCCGATGCGGTCGGTGCGGTGATGCTCGACGTGGCGTGCTCTCAAGTGCGCTCTCCCGATGCGCCGCGAACTTGCGGCAGGTCATCGTACCTGCCCGAGGTTACGAACATCCCCACTTGCCTTTGGAGAGGGCCCGAGTGAAGGTCGCTATTACTCCTTCGTGACGGCGACGGTGTTGTCGTCGGAGCGGCGATCGATGAGCTTCACCACTGGATCGATGCCGGCGCGCTCGGGCTTCTCCGAGACTTCGATGGTGAATTCGGACTCACCACTCTTCACGCGGTACTTCTTGAGGTATAGCGGCTTGTCGTCGGCGCCGAGCACGCCGATGTCGACGAAATCGTCCATTGGTACGTCCTTGACGGTGCCCGCCTCATCGGAGCGCATCTTCTTCGCGGCCACCTTGAGCGTCACCACGAACCTGCCGGGGCTCGCCTCCCTGTAAGTCGCCGAGACCGCACGGTTCTCGTAGATCGTGATGGTCTCGAACAGGTCCTCGATGAGGTACTGGTATTCCGGCGGCGTGACGGCGCGGAACTCCGCGAGCAGCTCGCGTGAGATGGTGTACGGCGGTTCCTGGTATGCGACCTTCTTCACGTATGCGGCCAGCGCGCGATTGACGTTTTCCTCGCCGATCGCATCCTGCAGCGCGTACATCACCAGTGACCCCTTGCGGTAGTGGATGTAGGGCTGGTTCTCGTTGCGGTAGAGCGCCTGCTCGCGCTTGCGCTCCGTGGCGCGCCCGACAAGGTAGTTGTCGAGCTCGTACTTGAGAAAGCGCTTCATCTTCGCGTCGCCGTATTTCTTCTTCATCACCATCAACGCGGAGTACTGCGCCATGGTCTCCGACATCATCGTGGCGCCCTGCACGTACGCGCCGATCACCTGGTGCGCCCACCACTGGTGCGCCACCTCGTGCGAAGTCACGTAGTACGGGTAGTCGATGTCCTTGGGATCCTTCGGGTCCACCTTGGCGATGAAGCCGATGCTTTCCGAGAACGGGATCGTGTTCGGGAACGATTGCGCGAACTGCGCGTAGCGCGGGAATTCCAGGATGCGCACCTGCTTGTGCTGATAGGGGCTGAAGTTGGTGGTGAAGTAGTCGAGCGAATCCTTCACGCCCTGGATCATCCCGTCGACGTTGTATTCGTGGCCGGGCTGGTAGTAGATCTCGATCGGCACCGCGCCCTGCGCGCCCTTCCACTCACCCTTCTTCACCGCATAGCGCGCCGAGAGGAAGGCGTAGAAGTTGAGGATCGGCACATCCATCTTGTAGTGGAAGTAGCGCCGGCCGTTCTCGACCCATTCCTTCTGCAGGTAGCCCGGCGCAAGCGCGATCTGGTCTGGCGCCGTGCTCACCGTCGCCTCGAAGTCGATCCAGTCCGCGTCTGCGCTGATGTAGTTGCGTTGCCGGTTCACCTTGTCGTCGAGGTCCGGCATGCGGTGCTCTTTCGGCGCGAGCCCGTGCTTCTTGCGCTCGTTGTCGCGAGTCAACTCCACCGCTGGCTGGTAGCCGTAGTTCGGCATCAGCTGGCTGTTGACGAAGGTGCCGTTGTCGACCGCGACGCCGCCACCGCCCGCGTTGGTGAAGCCGTGCTGCGGGTAGTCGATGTCGAAGGAGATCGTCATTGATTCGCCGGGCGCGAGCGGGCGTGAGAGCGCATACGGCTGCCAGCCCAGCTCACGGCTGCCTTCACCAGCCTTGAGCGCGATGCTGCCTTCGAACTTCGCGATCTCGGCGGTTTCCAGGAGCCCGACGTAGATGTCGCCCTGCGGCGCATCGGTCTTGTTCTTGAGCGTCTGCGTGCCGGTGAAGCGCACGCGGTGCTCGGCCGGGAAGATGTCGACGTTCACGCGAGCGGCGACCACCTTCGGCTGCGGCCTGTATTCGAAGGACTTGTAGGCCTTCTCGTAGCGCGCCTGCAGGTCTTCGCGCGCGAACTCGTCGCGATGGATGTTGAGGACGTTGGTGTTGTAGTAGATCCAGGCACCGGTGCCTGCGAAGACGATCGCCGCCACCAGCGAAGTCGCGAGGACCGGCCGTGTCAGGCGCGAGCGCGCGATTCCCAGCCGCACATTGGCACCGGTATCCGTGCCGCGCACCCAGAAGAGCCGCGCCACTACCAATAGCAACACGCTGGCCGCACCCCAATAAACCATCGAGGTGAAGATCGGCCGCAGGAAGCCGCCGTAGCCGTTCATGTCGGAGTACACGAGCTGGGGCGTGTTCGCGAATCTATAGAGCAGCAGGTCGTAGCCGAACGCGGCCGCCATGGCCTCGGCGACATAGTAGAGGATCACAAGGAAATGGCCGAGGTACTTCTGGTTCACCACCGAGTGGATCATCAGCGCGAACGCAGCAATCATCCAGTACACCGGCAGCTGCAGCACGAAGAGCTGGACGAAATACTGGCCGAGCTCGAAGCGCGTGTAGCCGCTGAAGAGCTGGATCAGCAGGCCGCAGATCATCACCACGAACTGCAGGATCGCCTGCGCGGCCATCAGCGTGATCAGCTTGGCGAAGAACGGTAGCCACGTCGGCTGCGGCAGGCTGTCAGCGATCAATGCCATGCGCGCATCACGCTCGCGCCACACCAGCTCGCCCGCGTAGAACGCGGTGATGATCAGCATGAAGATCGCGAACGTGCCCGAGGCGAACTCCAGCACCTGGTAGGTCACCGGGTACGTGTTGGTGCCGAAGACGCTGCCGACGACCTTGGCGTTGGCCAGCACGAAGAGGGCCCCGGCCAGCACGATCACGCCGAAGTAGACGTTCTTCACCGTCTCGCGCAGGTAGAGCCGCACCAGCCCGGGCAGCTCGCGCAGGTAGGCGCTGGTGGACGTGTTGAGCGTGACCAGGGGCAGGTCGACCAGGCGCGGGCGCGCTTGCGCGACGGCCGCGGCATCGTCGCTCGCGCGCTTCTTGCCGCCCGCCTCGTTGGGGTGCGCCATCCTGAAGCGCCCGAAGCCGAAGGCGAAGATCGCCGCTCCCACCGCGAGCCAGATCACGCGGTTGACGAGCAGGTCTCCCATCAACGGCACCATCTGCGTGTTCTTTTCCGCAGGGCTCCAGTAGCGCGTCACCAGCCCCAGAGCGGTCGAGCCGATCGGGTCGATCAACGCGGCGATGGTGCGGTTGTCGATGTCGCGCAGGAGGCGCAGCGCCACGAGGTAGCCGATCAGCACAACGACGCCTGCGATGTAAACCGGCAGCATGCGGCGCGCCAACGCGGCGAGCGTGAAGAAGATCGCACCGAGGAAGAGGATGTTCGGCAGCAGCATCACCGCGTACGGCCACGCCAACGCATGGAGCGACCACGGGCCGATGCGGGTCTTGTCGACGCCGGGGAAGTTGGCGCCTATCACCACGCCGAGCGCGATGCCGAGGAAGATCACCAACAGGATCATCACCGCACCGAAGTAGCGGCCCAGCAGGTACTGCGACTTGGTGATCGGGCTGGTGAAGAAGAAATGCGACGACTGGTACTCGAAGTCCTGCTGCACCGCGCGGCCCATGAACGCGGCCACGACGACGACGCCGAGCAGGCCCAGCACCGTGACCGTCTGCCCGATTGCGTACGGCGCGTTCACGAACACCTTGTCGCTGCTGAAGATGATGTTCGCGGAAGCGAAGGCGCCCGCGGCCGCGGCCATCCACAGCGTGGCGAGCACCGTGAACACCAGGAAGTAGACGTACGTCGAGATCCGACTCAGCTTGGTCCGGAACTCGAACCACGCGATGGTCATCATGACTGGACGTGCCCGGCGGCGGCGCTGAAGTAGACGTCCTCGAGATCGGCCTCGACGCCCTCGAACCCGGGCATCGCGGTCTCCGAATACGCGCGCACGACCGTGGCGCCCGATTGCAGGCGCGTGGAGATCACCGGCATCGTGCCCTGCATCGACTCGAGCTCATCGCGCGTGACCACCTTGCGCCAGATCTTGCCGCGCAGGCGCTCGACCTGCGGGCCGGGCTCGCCCGCGAGCAGCACGCGCCCCTTGCTGATGATCGCGAAGTTGGGACAGAGGTCGGCCACGTCCTCGACGATGTGGGTGGAGAGGATCACGACCACGTCGCGGCCGATATCGGCCAGCAGGTTGTGAAAGCGCACGCGCTCCTCGGGATCGAGGCCGGCGGTGGGTTCGTCGACGATGATGAGGCGCGGGTTGCCGATCAGCGCCTGCGCGATGCCGAAGCGCTGGCGCATGCCACCGGAGAATCCGCCCAGCCTTTGGTTGCGCACCTTGGCGAGGTTGGTGCGCTCGAGCAGCGCGTCGACCGTGGCCTTGCGCTGCTTCGAATCGGTCACGCCCTTGAGCCGCGCGAAGTGGTCGAGCATGTCGGCCGCGGTGACCTTCGGATACACGCCGAATTCCTGCGGGAGATATCCGAGCAGGCGGCGCACGCGATCCTTTTCCTTGAGGACGTCGACGCCATCGAAGCTCGCGCTGCCGCTATCGGCTTCCTGAAGCGTGGCCAGCGTTCGCATCAGCGTGGATTTGCCCGCCCCGTTGGGTCCGAGCAGCCCGAACATGCCGGGGGCGATGGTGAGGGAGACGTTGTCCAGCGCCTGCACGCCATTGGCGTAGCGCTTCGAGAGGTTCTGGATCGCGAGCTGCATCGTTGTTCCTTTTTTTATGCCAACCCGGTTTGACGCGGGCGGGAGCCCGGCTGGATTCAAACCTTCAAGCAGCTCCCGGCCCCCAAGCCAGCGCGTCAGCGCGCGGTTGCGCAACCCGGAGGGAGATTCACGGCAGTGGCAATTCGCACGTCGCCGGCTACCGGGGCAATCGCGTAGACGGCATAGACGTATGCGGGCGAGGTGTTGGTGCCGACCGGGTTGTCGCAATGCTCGACCAGCGCGGTAAACGAAGCATCCGACTCGTCAAGGAAAGCGAGCATGCGAACGTAGCTGTCGACCGGATTCGACTGGGCCTGGACCGCCGAAACCTGGATGTAGAGGAGGTTGGTCTGCGCGAAGTTCGGCGCCCGGTACTGGGCCGGCAACGTGGCGCTGGGCACCTGCGCCAGGAGCAGGTCGAGGTCGGCCTGCGAGCGGATCACGGTGGGAACCGTCACCGGCACGATGCCCGGAGCGAACGAGCCGGCGCTGACAAAGGTCGTCGGCAGGCGCCGGACGGTGGCGCAATCTCCGATCGTGTTCACCAGCGAATACGCGCTGTAATTGGGAAGCCTGGACGTGCTGTAGACGACGTAGGGACGATTGGGGCCGCTCGCGCGTGGGCCGCTGCCACACGCCTCGACGTTGACGAATTCGCCGCCGGGCCCACTGCTGATGGTGGAAATGCGCGCGACGACGGATGGATCCTGGTCGCCGGGGACCTCGACATAGACGATGTCGCCCTCGGCGAAATTGAAGTTGGCGAGCGCGCTGGTGAGGGCGAAGCGGCCCTGCGCAACCGTCGCCAGCTGCGCGGCACTGGTGATCACGGTGACCTGGCTCGGGATGACCGGCGCGGCCGCCGGGACCACCCCGGACGACAACAGCATCACCGCGACGTTGGTGGAGAACTCCGAGGAATCGCCGCCGTTATCCCCGCAGGAAGCGGTCAGGAGGCCGGCGAGCACGAGAATGCAATGGGCGAGTGTTTTCATGGTGTGCAATTACATCATGGATCGTCTCCCCGCCACCGGCCGGAACCTCCAGTGGGGGGGACGATCCATCGGACGCCTTTCGGGAGCGCCCGTGCTGCACCAACCACGCCTCAGCCGAGCTCGACCGGCACGAAAAGCTGCTGCCCTTCGCGCTGGATCAGGAGGGCAACCCGCTTGCCCGCCTTCGCCACGTGCTCGCGCAATTCCTCGACACTCTTGACCGGGTTGCCATTGAAGGCCAGCACCAGGTCACCCTCCTGGATGCCGGCGCGCTGCGCGGCACCCGAAACGTCCTCGACCAGCAGGCCGGTGCGGCCGCGGTTTTCCTTGCGCTCCTCCGGCGTGAGCGGACGAACCGCAAGACCCAGGCGACCACCATTTGCCTTGCCGTTGCTCGCCACCTCGTCGGCGTCGGCTTTCGCCTTGCCTTCATAGGTCGCGACATTCATCGCCTTGGTCGAGCCCTTGCGCCACACCTCGATCGACGAGCTCTTGCCGGGCGCCGTATCCGCCACCAGCATCGGCAGGTCGGAGGAACGCTCGATCACGCTACCGCCGAACTTGAGGATGATGTCGCCCACCTGCAGGCCGGCTTTCTCCGCGGGGCTGCCCGGATCAATCGCCGAAACCAGTGCGCCGCGCGGGCGGTCAAGGTTGAACGACTCGGCGAGCGTCGCGTTCACTTCCTGCACCGTCACGCCGAGGCGGCCGCGCGTGACCTTGCCGGTCTTCACCAGCTGGTCCTTCACGTTGAGCGCGACTTCGATCGGGATCGCGAACGATATGCCCTGGAAGCCGCCGCTGCGCGAGTAGATCTGCGAGTTGATGCCGATCACTTCGCCCGCGAGGTTGAAAAGCGGTCCGCCGGAGTTGCCCGGATTCACCGCGACGTCCGTCTGGATGAACGGCGTGTAGTTGGCGTCCGGCAGCGAGCGCGACTTGGCGCTAACGATGCCCGCGGTCACGGTGTTCTCGAATCCGAAGGGCGAGCCGATGGCAACCACCCATTCGCCGACATTCGCATCAGCGGACTTGCCCAGGCGAACAAACGGCAGCGACTTGGCGTCGATCTTCAGCACCGCGACGTCGGTGGTCTTGTCGATCCCCACGACTTTCGCGCGGAATTCGCGCCTGTCGGTGAGGCGGATGTTCACCGTCTCCGCGCCATCAACCACATGCGCGTTGGTGAGGATGTAGCCGTCGCCGCTCACGATGAAGCCCGAGCCCTGCCCGCGCATCGGCACGTCGCCACGCGGCATGTTGGGGAAGTTCGGCATGTTCTTGCCGCCGAAGCCGCGGAAGAATTCGCGGAATTCCTCGGGGATGTTGTTGTTCTCCTGCGCGCTCGCCTTGCGCATGCTGTTGACGCTCACGTTCACCACGGCAGGACCGACGCGTTTGACCAGGTCGCTGAAGCCGTTCAACGGCAGGCTGGTGGCGCCGGGGGTAGCTGCCGGCGTGGCCACGCCGGCGAAACTCACCGGGTTGGCGAGCGCCGAGGACATGGGAGCCTCGATGTGGCCGCGAAACGCCGCGGCGCCGGTACCGATGACGCCTGCGGCGATCAACGCGCCGACAATGACTTTCGCATTCATCTGCTGTTCTCCGATCAATGGGGCGCCCACGAAAGTGGGCGGTTGATCAGAGTGTGCGGACGCTGCCTTAAGCCGGACTTAAGGGGATGCGCACCCGGGCGATGAGCCCGTGGCCCCCGGAACCGGGGGAAAGTTCGACTTCGCCGCCGTGCCGCTGGGCGATACGGCGCGCGATCGCCAGGCCCAATCCACTGCCGCCTTCCCTCGCGCCCTCGCCTCTATAGAAGCGGTCGAAGACGCGCTCCCGCTCTTCGGTGGGGATGCCCGGGCCGCGATCCTCCACCTCGAAAATCGCCTCGTCGCGGTCGCTGCAGGTTCGCAGCGAGACTGCGGATTTTCCGTAGCGGATCGCGTTGTCGACCAGGTTCTCGATCAGCGTTCGCAGCGCAGCCCTGTCACCCACGACGGTGTTGCCGCTGAGGAGCGAGCCGAGGTCGAGCCGCACGCCCTCGGCCTCGGCGAACGGCTTCTCCGCCTCGAACACTTCGCGCACGATTGCGTCGAGGTCCACGGGCTTGCGTTCCATCGCCTGAGCCGAGGGATCCTGCCGCGCCATCGCAAGCAGCTGTTCGACGACATGTGTCGCGCGCGTGATGCCTTCGCCCAGCGTTGAGAGGGCGCGCTCCCGGTCCGCTGCGTCCTTGGCGCGCTGCGCCAGCTGCAGCTGCAGGCGCAATGCCGTGAGTGGCGTGCGCAGCTCGTGCGCCGCATCCGCGATGAACTGGCGCTGCTGCGAAAGCGCGCCACCGAGGCGGCCCAGCAGGTCGTTGAGAGAATCCACCAGCGGCTGGATTTCCTCGGGAATGTCCTCGTCGCCGATGGGTTCAAGGGATTCAGGGCTGCGCTGCGCCACCGCCTTCGCGGTCGCGGAGAGGAAGCGCACCTCACGTCCCACCAGCCGCCAGATGAGAAATCCCATCAGCGGCAACGCGAGCACGATGGGGGCGAGCGTGCGCAACGCCGCACCCACCGCAAGCGCCTCGCGCGCGAGCCGGTGCTGGGCCACCTGGATGGTGAGGCCGCGATGCCAGGTGGAGAAAACACGCCAGCGCCCACTCGCAGTATCGACGTCCGCGAATCCCATCGAATCCGGCGCGGGCACGTCGAAGCGGGGATGGGTGCCGTAGAGCTTGCGGCCGTCAGAGGCCCATACCTGGATCACGAACTCCAGGTCTTCCTGCCCCTGCAATGCCTCGGCCAGCTGGCTGGGTGAATAGTCACGATCACGCAATGTGAGCGCGAGCTGGCGCAACTGGTAGTCGAAGAACTCCTTCGATTGCTGGCGCGCCTGGTAGAACACCACGCCCGCGGCCGCAAGGCCGGCCAGCAACACGCTGGAGAGCAGCCACACCAGCAGCCTGCGGCGCATCGACATCTCAGCCGCCCCGCTCGAGCGTGTAGCCCAGCCCGCGAACGTTCCTGATCAACGCGGGATCGAGCTTGCGGCGCAGGCCGTGGATGTGGACCTCGACGGCGTTGCTCGCGATTTCTTCATTCCATCCATAGAGGCGTTCTTCCAGCTGCGTGCGCGTGAGGTAGGCGCCGGGGCGGCTCGCCAGCGCTTCCAGCAACGCGTATTCGCGCGCCGATAGCGCCGCTTCCTCGCCTTTCCAAGCCACGCGCTTGGTGGCGGTGTCGATCTCGAGCTCGCCGAAGCGCAGCACCGATTCCGAACGGCCCGCGCGGCGCCGCGCCACGGCACGCACGCGCGCCGAGAGCTCGTCCAGGTCGAAAGGCTTCACCAGATAGTCGTCGGCACCCGCGTCGAGGCCGGCGATGCGGTCGCTCACGGAATCGCGCGCGGTGATGATCACCACGGGAACGCCGTAGCCCTTCACGCGCCACTCGCGCAGCAGCGACAGTCCGTCGCGCCGCGGCAGGCCCAGGTCGAGCAGCACCAGGTCATGGACCTTCTCGATCACCGCCAGCTCGGCTTCCTTGCCGTCGCGCACCCAGTCGACGGTGTGGCCCTCCTGGCGAAGGCCTGCTTGAGCGGCCGCGCCGATCATCGAGTCGTCCTCGACCAGCAGCAGTCTCATCGCCCGATTATAGGCATGGTGCGCGCGCAAAAAAAAAGCCGGCGTGAGCCGGCTTTTCGAGGACCCCTGGAACTTGCGGCTCAGCGGCCTCCGCGCGGCGCGACCCTGATGAGCTGCGCCTCGGCCGTGGCCGGGTTGTCGTGGACCATGACCATCACGCCCTTGGCGGGCGTCGCGGGCCATTCCGTCGAGTTGATGCCGACCGTGGTATTCACCGTGGCGCCGGGAGCGATGGAGAGGTAGTCACCATTGGTGATCGCTGACGAGAACACGTTGAACTTGGCGACTCCCGGTGCTTCGTACGTACCACCCTGGGAAAGGTCGAAACCCACCGCCTTGTACGCGATGCGGCCGGTCGTCGAGTCGTAGATGCACGGATCGGCCGGACCGGAGCCGCAAAGCTGGCCAAACGTGACACCCAGCAGCAGCGTCGAGCCGTCGGTCGAGGACTCGCCGTAGTACGACGAGCCGGAACCCGTGCGGGTACTGAACACGTAGTAGCCCATGGCGCCGCTGAACGAGCCGGTGGTCAGCAGGCCCGCGTCGATAGCCACCGCCACATAGTCGTCGATGCCATCTTCATCAACATCGATGTAGATGTCGAACTCGTTCGACGCGACGTTGGACCAGCGGTTGAACGAACTGACCGAGAAGAACATCACTTCGTCAACGGGGAACGCCTGCGCACCCACGGCACGGACTTCCGCAGGCGAGCCGGAACCCGTGTTCGTGCCTTCCAGGCCCCACGCGTAGAAGTCGGCGATGCTGCTCACCTGACCGCCCACGTTGGTGATCTTCGCGTTCGCCGTCGGGTTGGTGCCGGTGCTCAGCGCCGAAACCGTCGTGACGACGTTGGAGGTCACGCGCGGCACCATGTAGTACGGAACACGAAGCGCTACGCCGGCGTTATCCGCCGGGGTGACCGGGGTGAACTCGACCAGGCCCATCACTTCGCGGCTCGTGGCCTCCACACCCACGTCGGCGGGCGCCACACCCAGCGTCACGTTGATCGTCATCGAGCCCCTTGCAGGGACAACGACGGTGCCCAGGGCGCCGCGGCCACTTGCAGGCGCGAGCGTCACGGTGTGGTTCCTGCTTGTGGTTGTTGTTGCGGACTTGGCCACCGAGGCGGTGAAGCTGGCGCGCGTCGATCCGTTGTTGGTAAGGACGATCTGCTTCATCTTCGAGTAGGCCGCGCCAAGCTCGTTGAAGCCGAAGTTCAGCGTCGACGAGAACTTGTTCTCCACCGCACGCGCGACGACCTGCGTGAGCGTCGACTTCGCGGGCTGGACGACGCCCGTACCCGACAGGCTGGGCCGGTAGGCATTCACCAGCGTGCGGTCACCCGTGTTGACGATGGCGGCACGTACGTCTTCCGGCTTCCAGGTGCGATGCGCCTGCACCGTGAGCGCGGCGACGCCTGCGACGTGCGGGGCAGCCATCGAGGTGCCCTGCAGCGTGAGCGGCAGGTATCCGGAACCGTTCTGCGTCGAGATCACGGCCACGCCAGGTGCGGAGACATCCGGCTTGAGGAAGCTGTCGCCGCTGCGCGCGCCACCCGAGCTGAACGTCGCCATGGTCTTGAACGTCGCGTTGGCGATGGAGAACGCGCTGCCGATCACCACCGAGGCGCCATTGATGCGAACCGCCGCGGCACTGGCCAGCGAGACGCCGATCAGCGGAATGGTCACGGTGTAGAGCTCACCGGTGTCCGGGTTGGACGTGATGGTGCCCTCGAACGGCGGGAGCGAGTTGGCGTTGTTGACCATCAGCACCGCTGCGGCACCGGCCTGCTGGGCGAAGATCGCCTTGGCCACGCGGGCGCAGACACCACGATCAACCACCACGATCGAGTTGGGGGGAAGCGTCCCGTAGTCACTCACGGCGCAACCCAGGTTCTCCGCGGCAGCCGTGCCGGGATCGTTTGCAATCACGACGACCGTGTACGACTCGCCACCGGCAAAGGCGAAGCCGTTGGCGTTCATCGCCTGGATGGCGCCACCGCCGTTGACGGAGATAAACCTGCCCGGGTAGACGTCATGGGAATCCATGGCGCCAACGGAAATCACGCCGTCCGCCGTGCCCGGCGAACCGGTGATGTAGCGCGCCGGACCGCTGTTGCCGGCCGAGGCCACCACGATCACACCCGCCTTGACGGCGTTGGTCGAGGCTTCCGCCGACGGATCGTCCGCGCGCCCGAAGCTGGAGCCGAGCGACATGTTGATCACGTCCATGTCGTTGTCGACGGCCCAGTCGATCGCGTCGACGGTCATCTGGGTGGAGCCATCGCAACCGAAGACACGGATGGCGTAGAGATCCGCCTTGGGTGCGACGCCCGGCCCGATGATCCAGCTGTTGCTGGAAATGGTGGTGGAGTCGTAGGAACCGGTGTAGCCCGTGCCATTCAGCAACACGCCACTGCCGCCGATCGTGCCGGCCACGTGGGAGCCGTGATCGGCGCAATCGAGCGGGTTGGGATCCGGATGGGGGACCGGCTGGTAGCCGGCGCCCGAAGAGGCGTTGTAGCTATCGCCCACGAGGTCGATGCCACCCTTGACGCGCGGTGCACGCGGGCCATACAGGTTGGGCGATGCCGTCGCGCCTTCTCTGGCATGCGCAGTTGCGTAGGCCGCGGCGGTGCCGGGACCGCCGAAGTTGGCGTGTGTGTAGTCGATGCCGGTGTCGATGATGGCGACCTTGACGCCTTCACCATGCATGCCGAGGCTCTGCCACACGGTCGGCGAGCCGATGAAGGGCACGCCCGAAATGTTGTCGCGGCTCATCACCTGCGGCTCGCGCACGCCAATGACGTTGGGCAGCGCCAGCAGGCCCTTGACCTTGTCCTTCGCGATGATGACCTTCACGCCGTTGTAGGCGGACTGGTATTGCGCGACGACGGTGCCGCCGAGGCGCTCGATCTGGCTGAGGATCGAATCCTGGCGCACGCGCAGGTTGTTCTTGACGCCTTCCTTCTCGGCGGCGCTCAGCTTGGTGCCCTTGTCCGCCTGGACCACCGCGACCGGGTCACCAGCCAGTTGCAGCACCAGCGTGACGTTGCCCGCGCCTTGCAGGCCGAGCGGTGCAAATGCAGGTTTGCCGATGTCGACCGGACGCTCGGTCGGGAGCGTCCTGCCGGCAAGGAGGTCGGAAGCTCCGACCGCGCCAAAAATCAGTGAAAGCGCCGCCAGGGCGCGCATACGCCTGAATTTCATTGGAAAACTCTCCCTAGGATTGTGTCGAGGACTGTGCGCTTCGGCCCTGCAGCCGGATGGGCTTTGGGTCTTTTCGGGTGGGTACGATCGTCTGGGCTTCTAAAATCCGGGCGACTTATGCAAAACATGTCACGCGACGTGACATTACCTTGAAGCCGGTAAAAAAGGGAGCCCGGCGAGCGTCCATTCGGCATGGCTCCGGTCAGTCGAGGGGAGCGCCGTCCACCAGCAGCGGCCAGTTCTCCGCCGGCGTCCCGGCTTCCCGGAAACGGTCGTGATATTCCCGCGGCGTCATGCCCACGACGCGCTGGAAGGTGCGGCGCAACCGCTCCTCGCCGCCCAGCCCGCATTTCCGGGCGATGGCGTCGATGCGCATGTCGCTTTCCTCCAATAGCCGGCGCGCGACTTCCACGCGCGCGCGCTCGATGAACCCGGCGGGCGTCATGCCCAGCTCCTTCGCGAAAAGCCGCGAAAGCGAGCGCACACTCATGGCGCCTTGCTCCGCCAGCGCCTCACTGCTGAGGTCCTTCGCCGTATTGGCCAGGATCCAGGTCGCGAGCACGGCCAGCCCCTCGTGGCCGATCATCTGGGCGGCCAGGTGCGTGCTGACCTGGCTCTCGCCGCCGGTGCGGCGCAGGAACATCACCTTGCGATGCGCCACCGACATCGCGATGTCCTTGCCGAAGTCCTCCTGCACCAGCGCGAGCGACTGGTCGAGAGCGGCACTGGCGCCGGCCGAGGTGAGGTACTGGCCATCGCGCACGAAGACCTGGTCGGAGACCACGTCCACGTTGGGGAACAGCTGCGCCAGCGACTTGCAGGCGCGCCAGTGCGTGGTCGCGCGACGGCCGTCGAGCAACCCGGAAGTCGCAAGCACGAACGTGCCGGTGCCGATGGCCACCACGCGGCGCGCTTTCGGCGCCGTCTCGCGGACATAGGAGAGAAGCGCCGCATCACGCAACGCCTCGTCCATCACGCCTCCGGCGACAATCAGCGTGTCGACGTCGCGCGGCGCGTCGGCGAATGCAGCGGTCGAAACGATGGTGAGCCCGCACGAGGTGCGCACCGCTCCCCGGCGGCGCGCGACGATATGGATTTCGTAGGCGGGTTCGGAATACGCTCGGCGCTCACGCACCGCGAGGGTCGCGCCGCGGAATATTTCCATCGGTCCGGCGACATCGAGGATCTGGGCTTCGTCGAAGACAACGATGGCGATCTTTTTCATGGCTGGCAGGCATTTGGCCCAAAGTGCGGGCAAATTGTCCATCCCCGGGCGGCGCCTGCCGCACAATGCGATCCCATGACGTGGCCCATCATCGCTCTGCTCGCGGTCTCCACCCTCGTGACGTCCTTCATCTCGGGCATCCTCGGCATGGCCGGCGGGATGATCCTGATGGGCGTCCTGCTCGCCATATTGCCGGTGCCCATCGCCATGATGATGCATGGCATCACGCAGCTGGCTTCCAACGCCTGGCGCGCGTTCATGCTGCGCGCCAGCGTCGATTGGCGCATCGTCCGCGGTTACGCGATCGGCAGCTTCGCCGCGATGATGCTGTTCGCGCTGATCCAGATCGTCGCGAGCAAGCCGGTGGCGCTGATCATGCTCGGCCTGATGCCGTTCGTGGCGCTGGTGCTGCCGGAAAGCCTGCACCTCAACGTCGAGCGGCGCGGGCATTCGGCGGCTTGCGGCGTGGTCTGCACCGGCTTGTCCCTCGTGGCCGGTGTATCCGGGCCGGTTCTCGACGTCTTTTTCGTCCGCTCGAAGATGGGTCGCCACGCGGTGATCGCGACCAAGGCCATCACTCAGAGCCTCACTCACGCGATGAAGATCGGCTACTTCGGCGGCATCGTGGTCACGGCTGGCGCCGACTTCCCCGCGCTCGCGGCGGCGATGATGGTGTGCCTGGCGTTCGTCGGCACGCAGCTTTCGAAACGCGTGCTCGAGAAGATGAACGACGGGAATTTCCGGCTGTGGACGCGGGTGACGGTGACTGTGATCGGGTCGGTTTATCTTGTCAGCGGTGCTGTACTTCTGCTTAAAAACTAAACGGAAACGTACTGACAGCAGGCGCAGCGTCGAGGTTTAAACTCAAGCCATGAGCTCGCAACCCGAACTTTCAGCAGAAATAGCCGTGCGCGCAGCGGAAATCGAAAGCAAGGTAGTCGCCTGGCGCCGCGACCTCCACCAGAACCCGGAGCTCGGCAATCGCGAGTTCCGCACCTCGAAGATCGTTGCCGGCCATCTCAGGTCGCTTGGCATCGAGGTCAAGGAAATGGTCGCCCACACTGGCGTGGTCGGTCTTCTCGTCGGGGGCCTGCCTGGCCCCGTGGTTGCGTTGCGCGCCGACATGGACGCGCTACCCGTGACCGAGGAAGTCGACATTCCCTTCAAGAGCACCGTGCGTACCGAGTGGGGCGGCATGCAGTGCGGCGTGATGCACGCCTGCGGCCACGATGCGCACACCGCCATCCTGATGGGCGTCGCGGAAGTGCTGGCCGGAATGCGCCCGCGCATCCGGGGCACGGTGAAGTTCCTTTTCCAGCCTGCGGAGGAAGGCGCGCCCGACGAGGAAAAGGGAGGCGCCGCGATGATGATCGCAGAGGGTTGCATGGAGAATCCGCGCGTGGGCGCCATCTTCGGCCTGCACGTCACCTCCAACCATCACACCGGCAGGCTCGGCTATCGGTCTGGTCCGCTGATGGCCTCTTCCGACGAGCTGCGAATTTTCCTGCGTGGCAACCAGACGCATGGCGCCATGCCGTGGCTGGG
>JBDSMR010000092.1:0-20419 GCA_039915735.1 Usitatibacter sp.
TACGTCGGCGGCGTGGTCTACGTACGTGACCGCGCCGGCAGCCCGCGCGCCAGCTTCACGCCGATCGCCCCCGAACGCCAGCGCGAGGCGCTCAAGCTGGTGACCGACGGCCTCTTCCAGGTGAACAGCTTCCAGTTCAAGCCGGAGTTCCTGACGCGCCTGGCGGCCGATCCGTTCGAAGCCGGCGTCGGCGAGCGGGCCAGCTTCACGCTTGCGCAGCGCGTGCTCGGCGCCCAGACGCAGGTGCTCGATCGCCTGATGAGCGACGCGGTGGCGCTGCGCCTGCTCGACTCCAGCATGAAGGTTTCGGATGTGAAGCAGGGGCTGTCACTCGCCGACCTCTACGAGACGCTGCAAGGCTCCATCTGGAGCGACCTCAAGGGCACGGGCGACATCCCGCTCATGCGTCGCAACCTGCAACGCGAGCACGTGCGCCGCGTCACCTTCATGCTGACGCGTGCCAACGGCACACCGGCGGATGCGCGCGCGCTGCAACGCGCGAATGCGCGCGGACTGGTTCGCCAGCTCCGCTCCGCCGAAACGCGTCCGGGCCTGTCGAAGGAAGCGCGCGCCCACATCGCCGATTCGCGCGACACGCTGGAAGAGGCGCTGCGCGCGCCGATGCAGCGCGTGGGCCTCTGACGGGAATCGATTTGGCTAACACGCGCCGCCGGCCAGCCGCCTCCGAGGAGGTGGCCTTCGATCCGATCGACAACAGCCGGCTCGCGGCGTTGTGCGGACCGTTCGACGAGAACCTGCGCCAGATCGAGACGTCGCTGGGGGTGAAGATCGCACGACGCAGCCAGCGCTTCAGCATCTCCGGGCCGCGGGACAACTCGGCGCAGGCCGCGCACGCGCTGCGCCGCTTCTATGCGCGCGCCCTCAGCCGCGAGATCGCGATCGAGGACGTGCAGCTCGGCCTGGTCGAGATCACGCGCCCGGCGGAGCCGCGAACATCCGCGATCGATTCGCCGGCGCTGGTGCTACCGCGCCGCACGGATCTCGCGGCACGCACGCCGCGGCAGGCGCAATACCTCAAGGCGATGCGTGATCACGACATCACCTTTTGTGTCGGGCCCGCGGGCACCGGCAAGACCTATCTCGCGGTCGCGGCTGCCGTCGACGCGCTCGAGCGCGACGCGGTCAAGCGCATCGTGCTCACGCGCCCGGCGGTGGAAGCAGGCGAGAAACTCGGCTTCCTCCCTGGCGACCTGGCGCAGAAAGTCGATCCCTACCTGCGCCCGCTCTACGACGCGCTCAACGACCTGATGGGTTTCGAGAAGGTTGGCCGCGCATTCGAGCGCGGCACCATCGAAGTCGCACCGCTCGCCTTCATGCGCGGGCGCACGCTCAACCAGTCGTTCGTGATCCTCGATGAAGCGCAGAACACGACGCCGGAGCAGATGAAGATGTTCCTCACTCGCATCGGCTTCGGGTCGAGAGCCGTGATCACCGGTGACGTGACGCAGGTGGATCTCGGCAAGAGCCAGACCTCGGGGCTCATCGATGCGCGCAATGTGCTCGATGGCGTACCCGGCATCGCGATGATGCAGTTCCAGTCGGAGGATGTGGTGCGCCACGCGCTGGTGCAGGCAATCGTTGATGCCTACGACAAACACTCCAGCGGGCAGGCCCGGACGGGTTCGGGTCGCCGCAGGAGCTAGGGCACCGCGGGTAAACTGGCGGCGTGCTGCAGATCCAGCGCGCCTCGCGCCTTCCCCACCTTCCTTCCGATCGCAAGCTTCGCGCCTGGTCTGGCGCGGCGCTGGTGCGCAAGGCCACGGTCACCGTGCGCATCGTGAATGCCGCCGAAGGCCGCCGGCTCAACCGCCAGTTTCGCGGCCGCGACTACGCCACCAACGTGCTGACCTTCGTCTACGAGTCCGGGCGGAGTGTGACGCTCAGCGGCGACGTGGTCATCTGTGCACCAGTGGTGGCCCGCGAGTCCCGGGAGCAGGGCAAGACGCTCGAGGCCCACTACGCCCACCTGCTGGTGCACGGCCTGCTGCACCTGCAGGGCATGGACCACGAGGCCTCGGCAGTCGAGGCTGAAAGGATGGAGCGGCGAGAACGCTCCATCCTGCGCCGCCTCGGATTCCCCGATCCGTACGCCGCGATATGATCGCTGTTCCCCCAATCCCGATAGATCCATGACCCCCTCGATTGCAGGCGTGCTCGCCATCTGGCTGCTGGCGGTGGTGAGCCCGGGACCCGCTTTCCTGGTCCTGAGCCGAATGGCCGCCGGCCGGTCGCGGCGCGCAGCACTTAGCGCATGACCGAACCCGCCAAGCCGAGCCTGCTCGAGCGATTGTCTTCGCTGTTGCTGCGGGAGCCCGAAGACCGCGAGCAGCTGATCGAGCTGCTGCACTCCGCCTTCGAGCGCCATCTTCTGGACGCCGAGGCGCTCTCCATGATCGAGGGCGTACTGCAGGTGTCCGAGACCCAGGTGCGCGACGTCATGATCCCGCGCTCGCAGCTGGACATGATCGACGTGAAGGGCAGTCCGGCGGAATTCATTCCCTTCGTGATCGAGACCGCGCACTCGCGTTTTCCCGTGTTCGAGGAAAACCGCGACAACGTCATCGGCATCCTGCTCGCCAAGGACCTGCTGCGTTTCTACGCGGAGAGCGAGTTCAACGTGCGCGAAATGCTGCGCCCGGCGGTGTTCGTGCCCGAGTCCAAGCGCCTGAACGTGTTGCTGAAGGAGTTCCGCGGCAACCGCAACCACATCGCGATCGTGGTCGACGAATACGGCGGCGTCTCGGGGCTCGTCACCATCGAGGACGTGATCGAGCAGATCGTCGGTGACATCGAGGACGAATACGATTTCGACGAGACCGAGGACAACATCCTCGTCGACCGCAGCGGCCGCTACCGCGTGAAGGCGATCACCGAGATCGGTGACTTCAACGAGCACTTCGGCACGCGTTTCCCGGACGAGGACTTCGACACGGTCGGCGGACTCGTGGTCGGGCGCTTCGGACGCTTGCCCAAGCGCGGCGAGACCATCGTGGTCGAGGGCTACACATTCCAGGTGCTGCGCGCCGACAGCCGCAAGATCCACTCGCTGCTGGTCGAAAAGCCCAAGGTCGGGGAGCCCGCGTGACGGGTGCCGCGGGCGAGTCGCCGGCGACGCAGCCGGCGGCGCGCATCGTTGCCGTCGGTCTCCTGCTACCGGCGGCCGCGGGCGCCTTGTGTGTCTTCGGCTTCGCGCCGTTCTACGTCTGGGGCGTGCCAATCGCGGCCCTCGCGGCGTTGTTCACGGTGTGGATGCGAAGCGGCTCGCCATTGCAGGCCGCGCTCTCCGGCTTCGCTTTCGGCCTTGGATATTTCCTTGCCGGTGTCTCGTGGGTCTACGTGAGCCTGCACGACTACGGCTCGATGCCGCTCGCGCTCGCCGCTCTCGCGACTTTCCTTTTCTGCGCCTATCTCGCCATCTTTCCCGCGGCGGCCGGATGGCTCATCACGCGTTTTGCGGGAGCCGACGCCAATCGCCGGCTGATCCTCGCACCGGCAGCGCTCGTGGCGCTCGAATGGCTGCGCGGCTGGCTCTTCACCGGTTTCCCCTGGCTGGGTCTCGGCACTTCCCAGGCGCCTTCAAGCCCGCTCGCGGGATATGCGCCGTATCTCGGCACGTACGGCGTTTCACTTGCGGTGGCGGGCGCCGCGGCCATCGTCGCCGCGGTGGGAATGAGCCGCGCCTGGTCGCGTCCACGCGCCTGGCTGGTGGCGGGGCTCGCCGCGATCTTCGTCGTGGGCGGCACCGGAAAACTCATCGCGTGGACGCAGCCGGCGGGCGCGCCAGTGTCCGTGGCGCTGCTGCAGGGGAACGTCTCGCAGCACCTCAAGTGGCGTGACGAAGTGCGGGCGCAGACGCTCGAGTCCTATCGCCGCATGATCTTCGAGGCGAAGGCGCGCGTGATTGTCGTGCCGGAAACGGCGCTGCCCGCATTCCTCGACCAGCTGCCGCGCGAATACCTGCAGGAATTGCGCGAACACGCGCGCCAGTCAGGCAAGGACATCCTGCTCGGCACAGTCGAGCGCGAGTTCAAGGGCCAGGATTTTGAATATTTCAACAGTCTCGTGCGCATCACCGGCGACAAGCTCGAGTCATACCGCAAGCGCCACCTCGTGCCTTTCGGGGAGTTCATCCCGCCGGGATTCAAGTGGGTGCTCAACGTGCTCAAGATCCCGATGTCGGATTTCGTGAGCGGCGCGGACACGCAGACGGTGCTGCATGCCGGCGGCATCGCCTTCGGCGTGGCGATCTGCTACGAGGACATCTTCGGCGAGGAGGTCATAGACGCGCTCCCCACGGCGCATGCGCTGGTGAATGTCAGCAACGATGCGTGGTTCGGGAAGTCGTTGGCGGCGGACCAGCACCTGCAGGCTTCGCAGATGCGCGCGCTGGAGACGGGGCGATGGATGGTGCGCTCGACCAACACCGGCGTAACCGCCGTGATCGATCCAACCGGTCGCGTGGTCAAGCGCCTGCCGTGGTTCACCCAGGGCATCCTCACGGCCGACATCGTGCCGATGCAGGGCATGACGCCCTATGCGCGCTGGGGGAACTGGGCCGCGATGCTGCTGGTTGCCGCGCTGGCTGCCGGCGCACTTTGGTTTCGACGACCAGTGCGTTCATCTGCGTTCGTGGCCTAGTTCTTCAAGCTGGGCGGGCGCGAAGGATGAACTGCTCGGCGCAGAGCTCGGTGAGCTCGCGCTGCGTCACGCCTTCAAGCGTCATGCGTCCGAGCTTGAGCGTGACCTCGCCCTTGCCCGCGTGCTCGTGATACAGCTTGGAGAGGCGCGGCGAAAGGTTCACCACGAAGGATTCGAGCGCGTAGCCGGTCTGCTCGAACATCGCGCGGATCTCCTCGAAGGTGAAGAAGCGCAGGTGCGTGATGTCGAGCAGGCCGCGCTCGTCGTAGGTGAAGCGCCCGTTGATCAGCAGCTCGCCCGAAACCTGCAGGTTGCGCGCGTTGGGAATGCTCGCCACCACCCGGCCTTCACCCGCCAGGAAGGGGCGCGCCCGCTTCAACACCGCCCACGGATTGACCAGGTGCTCGAGCACGTCACCGGCCACCAGCAGGTCGAGTGATTGCGGCGCGATCCCTTCGGTGGCGAAATCCACATCCTCGATGCGTGCGTTGATCACGCGGTCCAGGCGCGTGGCCGCGTGCGCCGCGGCGCCCCGTCCCGCCTCGATGCCGATCACGTGGGCAGATGGGAATCGTTGCTTCAGCCGCGCGCCGAAAGCGCCACTTGCGCAGCCCAGCTCCAGCACGCGAGCGGGCGCCGCCTGCACTGCCTGCAGCAGCGCCTCGTTGACGTGATCCTCGTAATGGCCGGCCTCCTGCTCCTCGACATCGAGGCAGGTGACCCAGGGCGGAAGCTTGTCCGCGGCGCCGCCAGAGGGAAGGGAGCTCATGGAAAACAAGTTTGCCTGATAAAATCACTACTTTGGCAGACCACTTCCTCGCGATGTCGACCTTCCAGCAACTGGTCCTGAAGCTCCAGGACTACTGGGGCCAGCAGGGCTGCGCGATCCTCCAGCCCTACGACATGGAAGTCGGGGCGGGCACTTCGCACACGGCCACCTTCCTGCGCTCACTCGGGCCCGAGCCGTGGCGCGCCGCATACGTGCAGCCTTCGCGCCGGCCCAAGGATGGCCGCTATGGCGAAAACCCCAATCGACTGCAGCACTACTACCAGTTCCAGGTGGTCCTCAAGCCCTCGCCCCCGGACATCCTCGAGCTCTACCTCGGATCGCTCGAGGCCATCGGCTTCGACCTCAAGCAGAACGACGTGCGTTTCGTCGAAGACGATTGGGAAAATCCCACGCTCGGCGCCTGGGGGCTGGGCTGGGAAGTGTGGATGAACGGCATGGAAGTCACGCAGTTCACCTACTTCCAGCAGGTGGGCGGCCTCGACTGCAAGCCGATCACGGGCGAAATCACCTACGGCCTCGAGCGCATGGCGATGTACCTGCAGGGCGTCGAAAACGTCTTCGACCTCGTGTGGACGCCAGGCATCACCTATCGCGACGTGTACCACCAGAACGAGGTGGAGCAGTCGACCTACAACTTCGAGCACTCCGATGCGGCCACGTTGTTCCGCCACTTCACCGACTACGAAGCGGGCGCGAAGCGCCTGATGGAAGCGCAGCTGGCCCTGCCCGCATACGAGCAGGTCCTCAAGGCGGCGCACACATTCAACATGCTCGACGCGCGCGGCGCCATCTCGGTGACGGAACGCGCCGCCTACATCGGCCGCATCCGCAACCTGGCGAAGGCGGTTGCCTCGAGCTACTTCGAATCGCGTGAGCGCCTTGGATTTCCGATGCTCAAGCGCACGCCAGGTTCCACTGTGCGGGCGCCCGAGGACGCTGCATGAGCGCGCTGCTGGTCGAGTTGCTGTGCGAGGAATTGCCGCCGAAGGCGTTGAAGCGCCTGGGCGAGGCGTTCGCGGACGGCGTCTTCAAGGGATTGGAGAAACGCGGCTTGGTGGAGGAGGGCGCAAGCGCGCGCATGTTCGCCACGCCGCGCCGGCTCGCGGTTGAAGTAAGCGCGGTGAAAGCCGCCTCGGCAGCGCGCGCCGCGGAAGTAAAGCTGATGCCCGCGTCCGTGGGGCTCGATGCATCGGGCAAGGCCACGCCGGCGCTGGTGAAGAAACTCGAGGCGGCGGGCCTCAAGGACCTCGATCCGTCGAAGCTCAAGAGGCGCGTCGACGGCAAGGCGGAGATGCTGTTCGCCGATGCGATGACGCCGGCCGTGCCGCTCGCGCAGGCGCTGCAGGCGGCGATCGACGAATCGATCGCGCAGCTGCCGATTCCGAAGTTGATGAGTTACCAGCTCGCCGACGGCGAAACCACAGTGCAGTTCGTGCGCCCCGTGCACGGCGTGATCGCGCTTCACGGCGCCGATGTTGTCCCCATCACCGCGCTCGGCCTGAAATCCGGCCGCAAGACGCGCGGCCATCGCTTCCAGGGCGCGCGCGAGGTTTCGATCGCCGATGCGAAATCCTACGAAGCGGTGGTCGAGAAAGAGGGCGGCGTCATCGCCGATTACGCGAAGCGGCGCGTCTCGATCCTGCAGCAACTCGAAGCGCGCGCGAAGGAGTCGAACGCGACATTGGGAACACCAGGCTCCATCGACGCGCTGCTCGACGAAGTGACTTCGCTGGTGGAGATGCCGACGGTCTACGTCGGCGGGTTCGAAACAGAATTCCTGCAGGTGCCCGCGGAGTGCCTGGTGCTCACGATGCGCCAGAACCAGAAGTACTTCCCGCTGTTCGACAGCGCCGGCAAGCTCACCGAGAAATTCCTCATCGTGAGCAACATGAAGCTCGACGATCCGGTCAACATCGTCCAGGGCAACGAGCGCGTGGTGCGCCCGCGCCTGGCGGACGCGCGCTTCTTCTTCGAGACCGACAAGAAGGTGAAACTCGCCGATCGCGTGGCGCAGCTGGGCGCCATCGTCTATCACAACAAGCTGGGCAGCCAGCAGGAGCGCGTCGAGCGCCTGCGGCGCCTGGCCAGCCGCATCCAGTCGATGCTGCCGCGCGGCGAGAAGGGCCGCCCGTATGCGGATCGCGCCGCGCTCCTCGCCAAAGCCGACCTGGTCACGCTGATGGTGGGTGAATTCCCCGAGCTGCAGGGCGTGATGGGCAAGTACTACGCGCAGGCCGATGGCGAGGAGCCCTCGGTGGTGCGCGCCATCGAGCAGCACTACTGGCCGCGATTCTCGGGCGATGAGCTGCCCTCGGGTGATGTGAGCATCGCACTTGCACTGGCCGACAAGCTCGAGACACTCGTCGGCATCTGGGGCGTGGGACAGCAGCCCACGGGCGACAAGGATCCGTTTGCATTGCGGCGCAACGCGCTCGGCGTGCTGCGCATCCTCTCCGAAAAAACCGAAGCCGCCGAGTTGGACCTCGCGCATTTGCTCACCGAAGCGGTTGCGGGATTTGCGCCGGGCAAGTTGACCGAAGGCACCATCGGTGGGGTCCACACCTTCATGCTCGACCGGCTGCGCTCGCTGTTGCGTGACAAGGGTTTCGAGGCCAACGAGATCGAGGCGGTGCTCGCCGACGATCCGACGCTTGTGCGCCAGGTCTGGGACCGCATCGCGGCGGTGCGGGAATTCCGCGCCTTGCCGGAGGCCGCGGCACTTGCCGCCGCCAACAAGCGCATCCGGAACATCCTGCGCAAGTCGCCGTCTTCGGGTGCAATCGACTACACACTCCTGCAGCTGCCGGAGGAAAAACAGCTACAGCAATCGCTGGCGGCGGTGAGCAGGATCGTGAACGAGAAGTTCGCCGCCAGGGATTTCACCGGCACGCTCACGGCGCTCGCGACACTGCGCGCCGACGTCGACACGTTCTTCGACAAGGTGCTGGTCAACGCCGAGGACGAGAAGCTGCGCGCCGCGCGCCTGGGCCTGCTCGCCGAGCTCGCTGCCGCGATGAACAAGGTCGCCGACATCTCCAGGCTCTCGGCGTGAAACTCGTCATCCTCGACCGCGACGGCGTCATCAACTTCGACAGCGAGCAGTACATCAAGTCGCCGGCGGAGTGGCGCCCCATCCCGGGCTCGATCGAGGCGATCGCGCGCCTCAACCAGAACGGCTATCGCATCGCGGTGGCGACCAACCAGTCGGGCATCGGCCGCGGCCTGTTCGACATGGCGACGCTCAATGCCATCAACGACAAGATGATGGAGATGGTTTTCCGCCAGGGCGGGCGCATCGACGCGTTGTTCTTCTGCCCGCACACCGCCGCGGAAAAATGCGCGTGCCGCAAGCCCAACACCGGCATGTACGAGGAGATCGCGGAGCGCTTCCACACGGAACTCAAGGGCGTGCCCTGCATCGGCGACAGCTTGAGGGACCTGCAGGCGGCCGATGCCGTGGGCGGCCAGCCGATACTCGTCCTCACCGGCAAGGGCACCAAGACCAAGGCGGAAGGCGGCGCGCCGAAGAAGACGCAGGTCTTCGAGGACCTCGCCCAGGCCTCGCACCATCTCATCGGGCAGGCATGAGGAGCCTTCGCGCGTTTTTCTTCCTGCTGGGCAGCATTGTCATCACCGCGATCTTCGGCATCCTGGTTCCCGCCGGCGGGATCTTCGGCTTCAGGCTCGCCGCCTGGTTCGCGCGCACGTACGCCACCGTGATGCTGGTCTGGATCGAATGGTCCCTCGGCATCCACCACGAGGTGACGGGTTGGGGAAATGTCCCGGATTACCCCGTGATCCTGATGGCCAAGCACCAGTCGGCGTGGGAGACGCTCTACATGCAGAGCCGCTTTCCCCCGCAGTGCTGGATCATCAAGAAGCAATTGCTCTGGCTCCCGTTCGTGGGCTGGGGCCTGATGGCAATCCGCTGCATCGCGATCGACCGCTCCAGCGGCCAGAACGCCCGCGAGCAGATCGTGGCGCAGGGCCGCAAGCGGCTTGCCGAGGGCATGTGGGTCTCGATTTTCCCGGAAGGCACGCGCGTGGCGCCCGGCACCGTCGGGCGCTACGGCGTCGGCGGCTCGCTGCTCGCCTCGCGTACCGGCACCCCGATACTGCCCATTGCCCACAACGCCGGCGAATACTGGCCGCGTTACGCCTTCCGCAAGCGCCCCGGCACCATCAAGGTCATCATCGGCCCGCTCATCCAGACCGAGGGCCGGGATGTCGTCTCGATCAACAACGAGGTCCAGGGATGGATCGAGGCCCGGATGCGGGAGATTTCCCCGGAGCGTTATGGCTCGCCTTGAGCTGGTCTCGCGGGACTTGCATGCCATGGAAATGGGCGGACAGCGCGTCGACTACGTGCTGCTGCGCCGCCGTGGCCGCCGCGGCGTCGGCATGAAGGTCGACGAAACCGGGCTCACGGTGAGCGCTCCTTCCACCTTCGCGGTCGCGAAGATCGAAGCGCTGGTGCTCCAGAGCGAAGCCTGGGTGCTCCGCAAGATCCTCGAGTGGAGCGCCCGCCAGGTTCCGCTGGTGGAATGGACCGATGGCGCGCTGCTTCCCTATCTCGGCATCACGCTTATCCTGCGCACCCGGGAAGGCAAGCGGGCGCGCGTCGATCGCTTTGGCGACGAACTGTGCGTGGCAACGGCCCGCGGCATGGAAGAGGATGTGCGGCGCGCGGTTGTCGGCTGGTATCGCCGCAGTGCGCGTGCCTACCTGCAGGAGCGGGTCGACACGCTGGCGCAGCGCGCGGGCATCCCGCAGCCACGCATGCTCGTGTCCTCCGCCCACGCCCGCTGGGGCAGCTGCAACGAGCGCCGGGAAGTCCGCCTCGCCTGGCGCCTGATGAAAGCGCCCCCGCAGCTGGTCGATTATGTCGTCTGCCATGAGCTCGCCCACCTGCGGCACATGGACCATTCCGCGGAGTTCTGGGCCGAGGTCGAGCGCCAGTGCCCGGGGCACAAGGCGATGCGCGCCGAGCTCTTCGCCACCGACCACCTGTACCGCTCGTTCTAGGAGAAACCATGCGCCTGCTGCACACCATGCTTCGCGTCGGCGACCTGAAGAAGTCGATCGATTTCTACACCAACGTGCTGGGAATGAAGCTGCTGCGGCAGAAGGATTATCCGGACGGCCGTTTTACCCTCGCTTTCGTGGGTTACGGCGACGAAAACGACCATTCGGTGCTCGAATTGACCCATAACTGGGACACTCCGGCCTACGAACTGGGCAACGGTTTCGGCCACCTCGCGGTGGCGGTCCCGGACGCCTGCAAGGCCTGCGAGGCAGTGAAGGCCAAGGGCGGAAAGGTGACCCGGGAGGCGGGTCCGATGAAACATGGCACCACCGTGATCGCGTTTGTAGAAGATCCGGACGGCTACAAGATCGAGTTCATCCAGCGAGACTAGGCCGCTTGGCCCACTCGTTGATATTTGTCAGGTTACAGCGACATTTCATCCGTAAACTCAATAATCGAGTCTTGTGCATTAATTCATAAGGTAAATCTGCAGCGACTCCGTACACTTCGGTTTCGATACAAATAGCAGAAACCTGCGTCACTGGGAGCCGTAACAGCGCATGAATAAGTACAGCCAGTTCCTGGCGGCGATGTGCCTTGCCTTCGTCGCTTTCGGCGCAGAGTCGCAGCAGCGCAACCCCGTCGAATCCCGCCTCGAAGCCCGTCGTGTCACGACCGGCGCCGATGGCAAGGAGTCGCTTGCCGTTGCTGAAACCGCCCGCCCCGGCGACCTCATCGAATACAGCGCGACCTACCGGAATAACGGGACGAACACGGTCCGCAACCTGGAAGCTACGCTTCCGATCCCGGCAGATACCGAATACGTTGCCGGCAGCGCCAGGCCCGCCAGCGCGCGCGCCAGCGCCGATGCCAACGCCTTCGCGCCCGTTCCGCTCACTCGCAAGGCCATGGTCAACGGTCGCGAGGTCGAGTCTCCGGTCCCGGTGCGCGAATACCGAGCGCTGCGCTGGTATCCCGGCGACCTCGCCGCCAAACAGTCGCTCACGTTTACCGCCCGCGTCCGCGTCCTTTCGGACCGCTCCGTCGCCGCCACCGTCGAGAAGGCGAGCCCTAAATGACCTCGCCTGTGATCCATTTCACAAACCGGCTCAAGCCGGTTTGTTTTTTTCTGGAATCCACGACCAACACCTTTTTAACGAACGGCAGAACCATCAAAACCAAGGAGAAGTACATGAAGACCATCAAAGCCTGGCTCGTCGTCCTTGCCGGGGCGATGTTTGCCTTTGGCATGGGACTCGCGAATGCCGCTCCGCCGCCCGCTGGCGCCGTGATTGGCAACCAGGCGACGGCGACGTACAACGACACGGGTGGAACGCCGCGAGTGGCGACCTCCAACCTGGTGCAGACCACGGTCTCCCAGGTGAAGTCGTTCACGCTCACCGCCTCCGGGACGCGCACCGCGGCCCCGGGCTCGGTGGTCTATTACCCGCATACGATCCAGAACACGGGTAACGGTACCGACACCTACGCGCTGAACCCGCTCACCTCGACGAACTTCGGCGCGGTCGGCCCGCACACCGCGATGGCCTACTACATCGACGCGGACAACAACGGCACCCCGGACAACGCGACGCCGATCACCACCACCGGCCCGCTCGCCGCGAACGGAATCTTCCGCTTCGTGGTGGCCGGCACGGTGCCTGGCGCCGCCGCGGCCGCGGACAGCGCGACCATCACGGTCTCCGCTTCCGACACCACGCCGACGACGCTGACCAACTCCGACACCACCACGGTCGCGACCTCGGTGATCAACGTCACCAAGTCGCTGTCGGTCGCTTCCGGTCCGGCGCCGAATGCGGGGCCGATCCTGGTCACGCTGTCGTACACCAACTCGGGCACGTCGCCCGCCACCAACGTCCAGCTGACGGACAACCTCCCGCCGGACATGATCTACATCGCCAACTCGGGCCGCTGGAGCGTCTCGGGCGCAACCGTCCTGGGTGACACCGGCGCCGATCCGGCGGGCATCACGTACACCGCGACGCTCACCTCGCCGTATATCGTGACCGCCACCATCGCCAGCGTGCCCGCCGGCTTCTCCGGCACGGTGACCTTCCAGGTCTCGATCGGACCGCGTGGCCCGGGCCTGGTGAACAACACTGCCCAGTACCAGACGGCGACGCAGACCTCGAGCAATACCAACACCGCGACCTACCAGGTGGCGCAGACGGCCGGCGTCGTCGCCAACGGCTCTGCCACAATCAGCATCAATGGCACCGCCGAACCGGTCACGGTCGCGGGCGCCGCCGCGGGTTCCACGTTTGTGTTCAACGACATCATCTGGAACACCGGCAACGCTCCCGACTCGTACGGCATCGCGCTGGCCGGTACCGCCACGTGGCCCGTCGGCACGACGTTCACGCTGCTGCAGGCTGATGGCGTCACCTCGTTGATCGCCAACACCACGCCGTCGGTTCCGCTCATGAGCGGCGGCACCTGCCCGGCCGGTTACCTGGCCGATACGGTCAACCAGCGATGCGGCTACCAGGTGGTCGTGCGGGTGCAACTGCCCGCCGGTGCCACCGGTGGCCCGTACTCCACCACGCTCACCGCCACCTCGACCTTCGACAACACGAAGTCGGACACGGTGATCGACACCCTCACGGCGGTCACCGCCAACACGGTCGACGTCACCAATAACACGGCGCGCACGGATTCCACGCCGGCCGGTACGGCCGCGGCGGGCAACGCTGCAACCACGGGCTTTGGTTCCACCGGCGCCGCAATCATCGTCACCAACATCGTGACGCCGTCCACGACCGGCACCACCATCACGCGATTCACCCTGGTGGTGAACAACACTGGAGCGGTGGCCGACAACTTCAACCTCGCCGCGGCTGGTGTGCCGGCGGGATGGACGGTTGTCTTCCGCGCCGATGGTGGAGTGGGCAACTGCTCGACGGTGGGCGCGACGCTTACCTCGACGGGCACGCTCAACGCCGGCACCAACCGCCTGCTTTGCGCCGAAGTCACGGTGCCGATCGCCAGTTCCGGGCAGGCGGCCCCGGGCAGCTTCCCGCTTGACTTCGCGGTCACGGCGGCGACCAACCCGGCGGTGACGGATGTGATCCGCGACCAGGTCACGGTCAACGCCGTGCACGCTGTCACGCTCACGCCGAACAACACCCAGCAGACCTTCCCGGGTGGCTCCATCACCTACACCCACGTGCTCAACAACCAGGGCAACTCCACGGAGAACATGACTTTCGCCGCGGGCTTCCTCACGGACTCGCGCTCGGGCCAGGGCTGGACCTCGACGGCGTATGTCGACGGCAACGGCAACGGCGTGTTCGATCCGGGTGTCGACGATGTTCCGGCGAACCTGATCTCGACGGCCACCACGTTCACGCTGGCCCCGGCCGCGACTCGCGCGATCTTCGTGCGCGTGTTCGCCCCGGGCTCGGCGACGGGCGCGGATCCGGCCAACGTAACGCAGCTCACCGCGACGTACAACGCGGGTGCTTCCACCGCGGTCGCCACCGACACCACGTCGGTGACCGATGGCCTGGTGCTCACCAAGCGCCAGCGCACCATCAACTGCGACGGCACGGGTGCAGGCGTGTTTACCGCCGGCCCGATCGCCTCCGGTCCGCTGACGGCTCCTGGCCGTTGCCTGCAGTACGAAGTTGTCGGCCAGAACACGACGGCGCTGAACATCACCTCGGTGGTCGTCCGCGACAACATCCCGGCCAACACCAAGCTGCATGACGCTTGCGGCGCGCCCGCGGTCGTTCCCGCAGGTCCGGTGGTGACGTCGCCGGGTGACGGCGCCGGCCCGCCGTCCTTCATCAGCGTGGCCGTCGGTCCGCTGACGCCGGGCCAGGCGTCGACGCTCACGTTCTGCGTGCAGATCGACCAGTAAGCGAGTTGGAGGGCAGGTGCCTTGCGCGCCTGCCCTTTCCGATGGTCCTTCGACGAGGGGCTATCGGAAAGAAGTAGTCAACCGGACACAAAGCAAGCGTGAAAGACAACAGGGAGCAATCGACGGGAAGGGTGGGGCGCTGGGCGCGGTGGTTCGCGGCCTGCGCGCTCGCGGCCGCCTGCTCTTCGCACGCTGCTCCCGCGCCCGGCACGCCGATCAACAACCAGGCGAGCGCCACCGCCACTGCCGGCGCCACGGCGCTCACGCCGATCTCGAACATCGTGAGCGCCATTGTTTCCGGTGGCCCGCCTGCCAACTACTCCGCGCAGCTCGTCGCCTCGAACCAGGTCCAGACCCGCCCCGGCGCCACCGTGCGTATCCCGCACACGCTCACCAACACCGGCCTGCTGACCGATGGCTACACGTTGGCCGCCGTGATCACCGTCGGAGGCTCCACCATTTCCACGGTGCAGCTCTTTGCAGACGCCAACAACGACGGCGTTCCCGATTCCGCCACGCCGATCGCCGGACCCGTTGTCCTGGCCCCCGGCGCAGTGTTCCATTTCATCGCCGTCTATACGGTTTCCGCGGGCGCCCAGGTTTCCGCTACCGGCGTCGCGCGCATCTCCGCCGCGAGCGCAGGCGGCGCCACCATCACGCCGGTCACCGACACGCTGCTGCTGCGCGATCCGACGGTGACCATCGATTGCGGCATCATCAGCAAGATTCTTTCGCGCGACCGCGGTCCTTCGCCGGCCGGCCCGGTGACGGTCACGCTTGGCTACGGCTCCTGCGAGACGCCGCGTTCCAAGATCGTCCTCACCGACCGCATTCCCGCGGGCATGAAGTACGTCGCCGGCAGCGGTCGCTGGACCAACGCTTCGGGCATCGTCCTCACCGACGCGGGTATTGATGACCGCCAGGGCGCGGTTGGCACGCAGATCGCCTACGACTTCAACCTCACCACGGCCGGCGCGGTGACGGCCACCGTGTTCAACATCCCCGACCACGCCGGCGGATTCGTCACGTTCGACATCGAGGTCGACTCCGGCCTCGCCATCGGCACGTTGATCCCGAACTTCGTCGACTACATCTTCTACGACGCCGCCGGCGGCAGCGGCAAGGCCGGCCGCGAAGGCCCCGCGACCTATCTGGTCACGGGCAAGGCGAACTTCGACCTCACCGGCCAGACGCTCACCACCGTCACGCCGGGCAGCACTGCCGTGTTCACCAACGTGCTGCACAACAAGGGCGACATCGCGGATATTTTCGACATCACGCTGTCCGGCAGCACGTTCCCGCCGGGCACCACGTTCGCGCTGTTCAAGGCCGACGGCGTGACCCCCCTGGCGGACACCAACGGCAGCGGCATTCCGGATACCGGCGTGGTTGCGGCCGGCGGCACCTACAACATCATCGTCAAGGCGCTGATCCCCGCTACAGCGGCTCCGGGGGCGTACAAGATCACCAAGACCGCGCGCTCGGCCGCGAACCCGCTGTCGACGGCTTCCGACGACGACAAGGTCGACACGATCGCGAGCAGCTGCGCGATTTCGCTCGATCCCGACAACAACGCGCAGATCGGCTTCGGCCAGCACGTCACCTACACGCACTACCTGACCAACCGCGGCAATTGCACTGAGATCGTGCGCGCGATGATCGACTACATTCGCGACAGCCGTCCAGGCTGGACCTCGCGCGTCTACGTCGACAACCCTGTTCCGGGCGGCGCCTCGGTGCCAGGCGTGCTTGATCGCGGCGATGTCGAGATCATCCAGGGCTGGACCACGACGCTCGCCCCGGGCCAGAGCCTGCGCATCCTGGTCGATGTGCTCGCGCCCACGCAGGACGAGGCACAGGCCGCCAAGTCGAAGACCGCCAAGGCCGCGATCGGCGACAGCAACCTCACCACGCTGCAGCTCACACCTGCCACCGGCCCCACGCTGGTGGTGCACGACACCACGATAGTGAAGGCCGGCGACGGCCCGCCCGAGCCGCAGGACGTGATCCGCAACTTCACCGACGGCCAGTACCTCACGCCGACCGGTTGGGGTGTCATCGGCGGCAACCTCTATCTCAAGGCTGATGCCGGCTCCTGCAACGCGATCCCGGGCACCGCCGAGACGCGCGTCGTCGTGCTCACCGGCCCCAACGGCGAACGCGAGGAAGTCAACGCGCTCGAGACCGGCCCGAACACCGGCGTGTTTGTGGTCGCCTCGCTGCCCGTACGGTCACCGCCGGTGACGGCGATGAACGGCATCATCGAAGGCCAGCCGAATGACGTGTTCGATGTCCAGATCGTGGGTTGCGGCAAGGTCATCGCCACCACGGTCACGCTGATGTCCGCTTCGAGCGTGGTGTTCGACAGCCGCACCAATGAGCCGGTCCCGGGCGCCACGGTCACTCTGGTGAACGCCAACGGTGGCCAGTGCTCGACGGCTCCGGCCAGCATCAGCGGCGGCGGCAATCCCGCGGTCACCGGCGCCGACGGCCGCTTCGCATTCCCGCAAGTAACGCCGGGCTCGTATTGCCTGTCGATCGCCGCGCCCAACGGATACAGCTTCCCCTCGCAGGTGAATTGGCCGCAGCTGCCCGGCGGACGCAACCTCAATGTGAGCGGCCTGCGTTCGGGCGGCTCATACGGCAGCGCATTCACCATCGGCGCCAACGGCCTGCTGGTGGTCGACGTGCCGGTGGACCCCGCGGCGCAAGCCGGACTCTTCGTGCAGAAGGATGTCTCGCGCTCGATCGCGGAACTGGGCGAGTTCGTCGACTACACCGTGCGCGTGCGCAACTCGACCGGCAATGCACTCGACCGCGCCGACGTGATCCTGGTCGACGACCTGCCCGCCGGCTTTGCTTACGTCTCCGGCACCGCACGCCGCGACGGCACCTCGATCGCGAACCCGCAGGGTGGCGCCGGCCCGCGCCTCACGCTGCGCATCGGCACCCTGGCGAGCGGTGCGCAGGCGGTCATCACCTATCGCGTCCGCCTCGGGCCGGGCGCCCTGCAGGGCGACGGCATCAACCGCGCGCAGGCGAGCTACGCCGCCAACGGCGTCTCCACGTTCTCCAACGTCGCCACCGCGCGCGTGCAGGTCACGGGCGGCGTCTTCACCGACAAGGGCTACATCCTCGGCAAGGTGTTCCTCGACTGCAACACCAACGGCCTGCAGGATTCCGGCGAGCTCGGCGTGCCCGGCGTGCGCGTGCTGCTCGAGGACGGCACCTTCGCGATCACCGACGGCGGCGGCAAGTACAGCTTCTATGGAATCATCAACCGCACGCACGTCGTGAAGGCGGACCGCACGACGCTGCCCGAGGGCGCACGCCTGATTTCGACCAGCTCGCGCAACCTCGGCGACGCCGGCAGCCGCATCGTCGACCTCAAGTCGGGCGAGCTGCAGCGCGCCGACTTCGCCATTGAAGGTTGCGCGGAGCCGGTCGCCGCGAGCGTGAAGAAACGCATCGACGCCGTGGGCAAGGGCGACGAACTCTCCGCGCTCTTCGGCAGCGCGCTCACCACGCAACCGATCGCTGTCACGGACGTGAAGGCGCTTCCCGCCTCCGGCATCGTGCAGGCAACGCCGGCCGTGGGCCTTACGCAGACAACCACCAACTCCGTGCCCCCGGCCCCGGGCCAGATGCTGCCGGTGATGCCGGGCACGACGGACACGCGTCCTTCGCCCGCGCCGCGCCTGGAGCTCGCGCTGGCGACCGAAACGGCGGGCCCCGCGCTCGAGCCGCTCGAGTCGGTGTTGCCCAACCTCGACAACAAGCTCGGCTTCATCGGTCTCAAGGATGGCGACACGCTGCCCTACGGCCAGGCAACGGTGCGCGTCAAAGGCACTGCCGGCGCCAGGTTCAGGCTCCAAGCCAACGGCGTCGATGTGCCGGACAACCGCATCGGCAAGCGCGCCGTGCTGCAGGACAAGCAGTCGCAGGCGTGGGAATACTTCGGTGTCTCGCTCAGGCCGGGCGAGAACCTGCTCACGGTCTCGCAGCTCGATTCATTCGGTAATGCACGCGGCTCCGAAACCATTCGCGTGATCGCCCCCGACAAGCTCGGTCGTATCGTGCTCGAGGTTCCGAACGCCGGCGGAATTGCCGACGGGCGCACGCCGGTCATCGTCGTGGTGAAGCTCGCCGACGAGCGCGGCACGCCGGTCACGGTGCGCACGCCGGTTACTCTCGAAACCAGCCTCGGCCGCTGGAAAACCACCGACCTGAATCCCGCCGAGCCCGGCCTGCAGATCATGGTCGAGGGTGGCCGCGCCGAAGTGGAGCTGCTGCCGCCGCTCGAACCCGCGTCCACGCAGATCGCCGCATCCAACGGCAAGCTCAGGGCCGAGGCGCGCCTCGACTTCCTCCCCGAATTGCGCCAGATGATCGCCACCGGCGTGCTCGAGGGCATCGTCAACCTGCGCAACGTCGGCGGCCGCGCGCTGGTGCCGGTGCGCGAGTCCGACGGATTCGAGCAGGAGCTCAAGCACATCTCGCGCGACTGGAACGACGGCAAGACACAAGCCGGCGCGCGCGCCGCGTTCTACCTCAAGGGCAAGATCAAGGGCGACTACCTGCTGACCGCGGCCT
Source organism: Usitatibacter sp. (assembly GCA_039915735.1). Classification (GTDB taxonomy): domain Bacteria; phylum Pseudomonadota; class Gammaproteobacteria; order Burkholderiales; family Usitatibacteraceae; genus Usitatibacter. The sequence continues at coordinate 18,952 of JBDSMR010000092.1, forward strand.
ACGACTCCGACAAGGACACCAAGGAGCGCCTCTTCCGCGACATCCAGCCGGACGAGTTCTATCCGATCTATGGCGACTCGAGCGTGCGCGGCTTCGACGCGCAGTCCACCAGCAAGCTGTATGTGCGCATCGACAACAAGCGCTCCTACCTGCTGTGGGGCGACTTCACGACGCAGACAAATTCCGAGACGCGCAAGCTCACCAACTACAGCCGCTCACTCACCGGCGTGCGCCAGCACTACGAAAACGACCGCGTGTCGGTCAACGCCTTCGCCAGCCGCGATTCGACGCGCCAGGTGATCGAGGAGCTGCGCGCCAACGGCACTTCCGGGCCGTACACGCTCGGCACGCCCGGCGCCGTGGTCAACAGCGAGAAGATCGAGATTGTCACGCGCGACCGCAACCAGCCGGCACTGATCCTCTCGTCGACGGCGCTCGCGCGCTTCTCCGACTACGAAATCGAGGCGCTCACCGGCCGCATCCTCTTCAAGGCGCCGGTGCCCAGCGTCGACCGCGACCTGAACCCGGTGTTCGTGCGTGCCACCTATGAAGTCGACCAGGGCGGCGAGCAGTTCTGGGTCGGCGGCGTCGATGCGCAGGTGAAGCTCGGCGATCGCGTGGAGGTGGGCGCGATGTACGTGAAGGACAAGAACCCGCTGGCGCCGTATTCGCTCGCCGGCGGCAACCTCACCGTGAAGGTCGCCGAGGGCACCTTCATCATCGGCGAAGCCGCGCGTTCCGAAAGCGGCCTGGAATCGAAGACCGGTGATGCGGCGCGTATCGAGCTCAAGCACGAATCGGCGAAGATCAAGGCCAACGCCTACGTCGCGCGCAGCGACCGCGACTTCGACAACCCGGGCGCCTACCTCACGCAGGGCCGTGGTGAATCCGGCGGCAAGCTCGAGTACAAGCTTTCGGACCGCACCACGATCCGCGCCGAAGCGCTGCGCACCGAGGACGTCTCCACCAATTCCGTGCGCGACGGCCTGGCCGCCGCGATCCAGTACCAGCTGGCCGAGCGCCTCACGTTCGAGCTTGGCGTGCGCCACGCGGCGGAGAAGGGTGTGGCTTCCGCGGTGCCTTCGATCCCGGCACCGGGGGGTGGCATCACCGTGGCGCAGCCGATACCGGACGAAGTCACCACCGTGCGCGCGCGCCTGACCGGCTCGTTGCCGCAGGTCGAGGGCCTCTCGATGTACGGCGAGGCCGAGTTCGACGTGCAGGACGCCGGCCGCAAGGTCCTCGCCGCCGGCGGCGAATACCAGTTGCCCAACAAGGGCCGCATCTACGCGCGCCACGAATTCATCTCGTCGATCACCGGTCCCTATGGCCTCAATACCAACGAGCGCCAGAACACCAGTGCCATCGGCGTCGACACCGAATACATGAAGGAAGGCAAGCTCTTCAGCGAGTACCGCATCCGCAACGCCATTGCCGGCGGCGACACGGAAGCCGCCGTGGGCCTGCG
>JBDSMR010000135.1:0-49765 GCA_039915735.1 Usitatibacter sp.
GGTGCCGAGCTCCATCTGGCCGGCGGTCGCGACCTCGTGGTGATGGACTTCGACCGGGATGCCGAGCTGCTCGAGCAACAGGCACATTTCGCTGCGCATGTCCTGAAAGCTGTCGACCGGCGGCACCGGGAAGTAGCCGCCCTTCACGCCCGGGCGCATGCCCGAGTTGCCGTGCTCGTATTCCTTGCCACTGTTCCAGGCCGCTTCTTCGGACTCGATCTTCGAGAAGCTCCCGGACATGTCGACATTCCAGCGCACGCTGTCGAAGACGAAGAATTCGGGCTCGGGGCCGAAGAAGGCGGCGTCGCCGATGCCGCTGCTCTTCAGATACGCCTCGGCGCGGCGGGCGAGCGAACGCGGGTCGCGCTCGTAGGGCTTGCCGTCGCCGGGCTCGAGCACGTCGCAGGTCAAGAGCAGGGTGGGTTCCTCGAAGAAGGGGTCGATGTTGGCCGTGTTCGGGTCGGGCATCAGCAGCATGTCGGAGGCTTCGATGCCCTTCCAGCCGGCGATCGACGAACCGTCGAACGCATGGCCGTCCTTGAACTTGTCTTCGTCGAAGAATTTCGTCGGGACGGAGACGTGTTGTTCCTTGCCTTTGGTATCGGTGAAGCGCAGGTCGACGAACTTGACCTCGTTGTCCTTGATTGTCTTGAAGAAGTCGGCGACTGCGGATGCCATGAATCTCTCCTGGTGGATGGGTTTGGTGGTTGTGCCCAGAAATGGGGAGTTGACGGCGTTTTACGCTCGTTCGAGGGGATAGGTCAGCGAAAAACATGCCATTGCCGCGCATGCCTAAGTCCTTGATCCGCTGTTCGCAAATGGCGCCGCGACAGGGCTTTCGCACCGCTTCGGTGCTGCAACTCCCGCTGCGCACCATTATAGAGCGATTGGCGAATCGCGTCGCCATACTATATAAACTAGGGCCCGCCTCAGGCACTCACCAGGCCAGCACTCGATGGACCGCTACGTCGTCGCCGGTAATCCGGTCTCCCACAGCCTCTCGCCCGATATCCATGCGCATTTCGCCGCGTCGGTGGGAGAGAACATCGAGTACGGCCGTCTCCTGGTGCCGCAGGGCGAGTTTGCTTCGCACCTCGCGCGCTTCTTCGAAGACGGTGGTAGTGGCGCCAACGTCACGCTGCCATTCAAGGTCGATGCATTCGAGTTCGCCACCGCGTCGAGCGCCCGCGCGCAACGCGCGGGTGCCGCCAACTTCCTCCTTCGCCGCGGCAACGTGATCGAGTGCGACAACACCGATGGCGTGGGCCTGGTGGCCGACCTCACGCGCAACCTCGGGGTCGTATTGGCCGGCGCCCGGATTCTTCTTCTCGGCGCGGGTGGCGCGGCACGCGGCGTGATCGCACCGCTGCTGGCGGAAGGACCTTCCGCATTGCTGATCGCCAATCGGACGCAAGCGAAGGCGTCGGAGCTCGCGCGATCCTTCGACGACCTGGGTGCCGTCGAGGCGTGCGCCCTGGATGCGATCGGTGAAACCGGCGCGGACCTGGTGATCAACGCGACGTCAAGCTCGACCAGGGGTGAATCGCTCGCACTCCCCGCCGGCACGCTGGGCAAGGGCGTGTTCGCCTACGACATGGCGTACGGCGCATCGGCGAAACCATTCGTCGCGCGGGCGACTGACGCCGGCGCGCGAGCGAGCGATGGCCTCGGAATGCTCGTCGAACAGGCCGCAGAGTCGTACTTCCTCTGGCGCGGCAAGCGGCCTGCAACCAGCGCAGTGCTGGCAGAATTGAGGTCGCGGTTCGCGTGAAGAATTTCCTGCGCTTCGCAGGCCTGCTGGTGCTCGCGCTGGCCGGGATATTCCTCGCGATCCAGTTGTCGTTCCTCGCGCGCGTCTGGTGGTGGGCGGACCATAATCCGGGCACCACGGCGTTCATGGAAGCAAGCCTCGAAAGGCTGCGGGAGAAGAATCCGCAGGTGAAATTGCGGCAGGTGTGGGTGCCCTACGATCGCATCTCGCCCAATCTCAAGCGCGCAATCGTGGCCGCGGAAGATGCGCGTTTCGCGGAGCACGAAGGCTTCGACTGGGACGCGATCGAGAAGGCGATGGAGAAGAACCGGAAGAAAGGCAAGGTGGTCGCAGGCGCTTCCACCATTTCGCAGCAGCTCGCCAAGAATCTATTCCTCTCGGCGGACCGAACTCCCTGGCGCAAGGGCCAGGAGGCGCTGATCACGGTGATGATCGAGCAGATGATGGACAAGCGGCGAATCCTGGAAATCTACCTGAACGTGATCGAGTGGGGCGACGGGGTCTTCGGGGCCGAGGCCGCGGCGCGCCACTACTTCGGCAGCAGCGCTGCCGGACTCGGAGCGGAGTCGTCCGCGCGCCTGGCCGCGATGGTGCCCAATCCACGCTACTACGACCGCAACCGGAACACCTCCTTCCTCATGCGCAAGACGCAGATGATCCTTGCGCGCATGCCCTCGGCGGAATTGCCTTGAACCCATCTGCGAGCCACGTCGCCGACCGCGATATCGAGCCCCAGGAACACCTGGAGGCCATCGAACGCCTTCTGGCTCGCCGCCATGCCGAAAACCCGACTCCGGATGAGTTGCTCGGCGTCGAGGTGCAGGCGCGATTGGAGCCGTTGCATCCGGCGGACCTCGCGTACGTGCTCGAAGGCCTGCCGCTCCAGGACCGCATCTTCGTCTGGCGCCTGGTCCGTAGCGATCGCGACGGCGAAACGTTGCTGGAAGTCTCCGACTCCGTGCGCGACACCCTGCTCGCGGACATGGACAACGCGGAGATCGTCGCCGCCACCCAGAACCTCGACGCCGACGAGATCGCTGACCTTGCGCCCGACCTGTCGCACGAAGTGGTGCAGGACATCATCGAGGCGCAGGACGTCGAGGATCGCGCCGAGCTGCAGGCGGCACTTTCCTACCCGGAAGGAACCGTCGGCGCGCTGATGGATTTCGAGGTCGTCAGCATCCGCGAGGACGTGACCTGCGAAGTGGCGCTGCGTTACCTGCGCCGCTTCGACGAACTTCCCCACCAGACGGATGCCGTCTTCGTCGTCGACCGCGCCGACCATCTCAAGGGCGCATTGCCACTGAATCGACTGCTGGTCACCGATCCGGATGTCGAGGTCGCGGGGTTGTACGACCGTGACGTGAACACCTTCGCCCCGGAAGACGATTCCGACGAAGCGGCGGAGGCTTTCGACCGCTACGACCTGGTGTGCGCGCCGGTGCTCGACGCCCAGGGCCGGCTGATCGGGCGGATCACGGTGGACACCGTGCTCGAGTACGTTCGCGACCGCCAGGAACAGCAGGTCCTGGGCAACGTCGGCCTTCGCGAGGAAGAAGATCTCTTCTCGAGCGTCTGGGCGAGCGCGAAGAACCGCGGACCGTGGCTGGCGCTCAACCTCTGCACTGCGTTCGTCGCCTCGCGCGTGGTCGGCGCCTTCGAGGGATCGATCGAAAGGCTGGCCGCGCTGGCGGCGTTGATGCCGATCGTCGCGGGCATCGGGGGTAACTCGGGAAACCAGACGACCACGCTGATCGTGCGATCCCTCGCCCTGGGGCAGGTCAGCGCTTCGAATGCGCGCCGCCTCCTGATCAAGGAGCTCGGCATCTCCACCCTCAACGGCGTGATCTGGGGTGGCGTGCTCGGAATCCTGACTTACCTGCTGTATCGCAACGTAGCGCTCGGAGGGGTGATGGCGCTGGCGATGCTGCTCAACCTGGTTGTCGCCGCCCTCGCAGGCATCTTCATCCCGCTGGCGATGGAACGCTTTGGACGCGATCCGGCGGTAGGATCGAGTGTCTTCCTCACTTTCGTGACCGACAGCATGGGCTTCTTCATCTTCCTCGGCCTGGCGACGGTTTTCCTGCTCTAGCCGTGCCGCGCCTGTTCTACGCCATCTGGCCCGACGACACCGCGAAGGCGAAGCTTTCTGCCCATGCGCAGGAATTGGCCGGGCGACTCGGTGGTCGACCGGTTCCGGTCGACAACATCCACCTCACACTCGCCTTCCTGGGCACGATTCCGGATGGAAGGGTCGCCGAGGCGATGGCGGTGCGGGCAAAGCAGCCTTCGTTCGCTCTTTCTACCGATTTCCTCGGCTCGTTTCGCGGCGCGCGCGTCGCCTGGGCGGGGATCGAGCCGGTTCCCGAGGAGCTGGTGACGCTCCACCACTTGCTGGCGGCCGAACTTCACGTTCGCGGGTTCCAGCTTGAGGAGCGCCGGTTCGTTCCACACCTCACGCTGGCGCGGAAAATCCAGGATCTGCAGCCGAGAACGACGATGGAGCCGGTGAAATGGGTCGTGCGTTCGGTGCAGCTCATGCGCACGGAGCTCGGGACCGGCAGGTATGCCCGGCTCGGAGGCTGGCGGCTCAGGTAAATCGGGAGTGGGCAGTACAGGAGCCCGCTTGCGAGGCGCTACCCGGCCGTGTTGCTGACCGCGTAAGCGGGACCGGTCGGGTCGCGCCTCGTATTCGGGTTCAAACCTTTAGACCATCCAAGCTCGCGCTCTTCAGCTCATGGGTTTGATCAGCGGCGTGATTACGGGGGTGACCGCCGGAGCCATCATCGGCTTCATCGGGGCCGCCACTTTCATCGCGGGCTTGCGTTTAGCCGCTTTCTTCGCGGGCTTCTTTTTCGCAGGCTTTTTAGAAGATTTCTTCTTTGCAGGCTTCTTGGAAGATTTCTTCTTCGCAGCTTTCTTCTTTGACGCTTTTTTCTTTGACGCTTTTTTCTTCGCTACCTTCTTCTTCGCAGTCTTCTTTTTCGCGGTTTTTTTCTTGGCGGTTTTTTTCTTCGCAGCTTTTTTCTTCGCAGCCATGTTCAACTCCTTTTCAATGTTGGACCGATGTAGTCGTGCGGGTCTCCCGTAAGGGTTTTCCTGCACTACCAAGCTTTCGATTTACATCGAACGACGTTGGTGAAGCGATTCTATGCGCACGTCCGCGCATGAAGGGTGAGTATTTGGTTCGACTCGAGACTAAATGGTATCGAGGCGACACCAATAGTGGTGGCTTCGAGTTTTTTATCCTGGAGGGGAGCCGTCAAGCCCGCGCTCGAGGGAAAAAAGCGATTCAACGCTCTCGCGCAGCCTCACTTCCACCATGTTGCCCGCGTCGATCATCACCTCGCAGGGGCGAGGACGGGAATTGTAGTTCGAAGCCATGGCCATCGCATAGGCTCCCGCGGAAAGAATTGCGATGAGGCTGTCCTGCTCGAGGCTGAGGGCGCGGTCGGTGCCGAGGATGTCCGACGATTCGCACACCGGGCCCACCACGTCGTAGACGGCGCTCGCCGCGGAGGATTCGCGCACCACAACCATCTCGTGCCACGCCTTGTAGAGGGCGGGGCGCAGCAGCTCGCTCATGGAGGCGTCGACCACGGCGAAGCGCTTCACCTTGTCGAGCTTCAGGTATTCGACGCGCGTGAGCAGCACGCCTGCGTTGCCCACGATGGCGCGCCCCGGCTCCAGCAGCACCTGGAAACCGCAGCCCTCGAGACGCCCGGCCAGCCCGCGGCAATAGCCAGCGATATCGGGTGGCGTGTCCTCGGGCTTGTAGCGGATACCGAAGCCGCCACCAAAGTCCACGTGTTCGAGGACCGTGCCCTCTCGCATGAGCGCCGAGACCAGTTCCATCACGCGTTCCAGCGCCTGCTCAAGCGGTGCGGTGTCCAGGATCTGCGAGCCGATATGGCAGTCGATGCCGGTCACGCGCAGGTTGGGCAGGCTCGCCGCATGGCGGTACGCCTCGAGGGCGCGCTCATGCGGTATGCCGAACTTGTTGCCCGCGAGGCCCGTGGAGATATAGGGGTGCGTGCGCGCGTCCACGTCCGGGTTGATGCGCAGCGAGATCGGCGCCACACGGTGCATCTCCCCAGCGATGGCGTTGATGCGGTCGAGCTCCGGTTCGCTCTCGACGTTGAAGCACTTGATGCCCGCCAGAAGCCCCGCGCCGATCTCCGCCGGCGACTTGCCGACGCCGGAAAAGATCACGCGATCGGCACGGCCACCCGCCGCGAGAACCCGCGCGAGCTCTCCCCCGGAGACAATGTCGAAACCTGCTCCCAGGCGCGCCAATGCCTCGAGCACGGCGATGTTGGAGTTGGCCTTCACCGCGTAGCAGACCAGGTGGTCGATACCAGCGAGGCCGCGGTCGAATTCGTGGAACGCGCCCTCGATCAGCGCGCGTGAATACACATACGTGGGAGTGCCGAAACGCGCGGCGACAGCCGCCAGCCCCACTCCGTCGAGCGTGAGCTCGCCGCCGATTCGCTCGAGGCCGCTCATGGCGCCGAAGGCGGGGGCGTGGGCGCCGGTGGCACCGGTGCAGGCGCCGCGACGGGAGACGATTCGGGAAGCTTGAGAGGGCCCTTCTGCCCGCAGGCGCAGAGCAGGAATGCGAGCGCCAGGGCGCTGGCTGCGGGAGTGCGTACGCGTATCATCGAGGCATTATGAACGAGTCGGATTTCCATAGAGAAGTGGATGCGGTCCTCGCGCGCATCGAGGCGGCGGCGGAAGTCGTCGACGACCTGGACGTCGACCTCGAGAGCGGCATCCTCACCGTCACCTGCCCCGACGACAGCCGCATCATCGTCAACCGGCAGACCCCGAACCGCGAAATCTGGGTCGCCGCGCGCTCCGGCGGCTTCCATTTCACCTCGCGCGAAGGCGCATGGCGCGACACGCGCTCCGGTGACGAGCTGTTCGCATCACTCGCGCGCATCGTGCGCCTCCAGGCAGGCGTCGACATCGCCTTCTGATCGCTCCAGCACGCGATCTCGCGCCGGAAATCGTGCGAAAAGGCACCGATTGGGAACTCGTAGCGAGCCGATACGATTACTGGAGACTAAAAATCCTTGACAACATCGTAGCGACCCGCTACTAATCGCGTCACGCGGTCTGTTTCCGCAGTGGAGTTGCCCTGGACAAGAACCCCCTCGTGCTCCTGGAGTTGGTCGAAAGGCTCGGCAACCTGATGCGCACGGAGTTGCGCAAGGCCGGCTCGGACGAGTCGTTGCAGCCGGTTCACCTCCACGCGCTGATCTACCTCAGCAAGGCGAACCGCTATTCCAACACCCCGCAGGCCCTCGCCGACTACCTCGGCCTCACCAAGGGAACGGTCTCCCAGACACTGCTGCTGCTGGATCGCCGCGGCCTGATCGAGCGTTTCGAGGACGACATTGACCGCCGCGTCGTGCGGTTGAGGCTGTCGTCAGCCGGCGAAAGGCTGCTGGCGGAGTCCCAACCGGCGCTCGCTTGGCAGAACGCCACCCGCAACATCAGCCCCAACCGTATCCGCAACGCCACCTCGGCGCTGCGAGAGGCGCTGGTCACCCTCCAGCAAGACAACGAGGGCACGGTGTTCGGCGACTGCTCGAACTGCCTGCATTGCCAGAAGCTCTCGCAGCGCATCTATCGCTGCGGGCAGATGGGCGACCGGCTCTCCGGTCCCGAGACGCGCAAGCTTTGCCGCGTCTACCAGCCGAAAGTGGACGAAATCGCCTAGAGCCGGGCGCGCGCGCGGGCGATTGCCGCACGTACAGCCTCGGGCGCGGTGCCGCCGATATGCGAGCGCGATGCCGCGGAGCCTTCCGCAGTCAGGACCGAGTGCACGTCTTCGCCCACGAGAGGCGAAAACGCCTTCAACTGCGCCGTGGAGAGTTCGGACAGGTCCTTGCCCGCCGTTTCGGCCGCGCGAACCGCGCGGGCGACCGCTTCGTGAGCGTCTCGGAACGGCAATCCCTTGCGAACCAGGTAGTCGGCCAGGTCGGTAGCGGTCGCAAAGCCTTCACTCAATGCCTCGAACATGCGTTCCGGGCGCGGTGTCACCGCCGGAAGCATCTCCGCCAGGATGGAAAGCACGTCGCGCAGCGTGTCCGCGGTGTCGAAGAGCGGTTCCTTGTCTTCCTGGTTGTCCTTGTTATAGGCCAGCGGCTGGCCCTTCATCACCGTCAGCATCGTCACCAGCGCGCCGTAGACGCGACCGGTCTTGCCGCGCATGAGCTCCGCCACGTCCGGGTTCTTCTTCTGCGGCATGATCGAGGAGCCGGTGCAAAAGCGGTCGGCGATGTCGATGAAGCCGAAACGCGGGCTCATCCAGATCACCAGCTCCTCGGAAAGACGGGAGACGTGCATCTGGCAAACGGCGGCGGTGGCCAGGAATTCGATCGCGAAGTCCCGGTCGGAGACCGCGTCGAGCGAGTTTTCGCAGACGCCGTCGAAGCCGAGCTCCTTCGCAACCCATTCGCGGTCGATCGGGTAGCTGGTCCCGGCGAGCGCCGAGGCGCCGAGCGGCGAGCGGTTCACGCGCTTGCGGCAATCGGCCAGCCTTTCGGAATCGCGGGTGAACATCTCCTGGTACGCCATCAGGTGGTGGCCGAAAGTGACCGGCTGGGCGACCTGCATGTGCGTGAACCCCGGCATCAGCGTGCCGGCGTGTTTTTCGGCCAGGTCGAGCAGGGCCAGGCGAACCGCGCGAACGCGGCCGGAAAGATCGTCGATCGCGGCGCGCAGCCACAGGCGAATGTCGGTTGCGATCTGGTCGTTGCGCGAGCGCGCCGTGTGAAGCCGCTTGCCGGCGTCGCCCACCAGCTGCGTCAGCCGGTATTCGATATTGAAGTGGACGTCCTCGCGCTCGATCGACCAGGGGAAGGTGCCGCCGCGGACTTCCGCCAGGATCGTGGCCATGCCGCCCTCGATGGCGGCGAGGTCGGTGGCGCTCAAAAGCTTCACGCGCGCGAGCATCCGCGCATGGGCAATCGAGCCTTGGATGTCGAATTCCGCCAGGCGGCGGTCGAAGTCGACCGAGGCGTTGAAGCGCTGGGTGAGGGCGTCGAGGGGTTCGGCGAAGCGGCCGGACCAAGCCTTGCCCGCCGGGGCCGACTTGTCGTCTTGTTGCATGGAAGCCGCAGGAGTGGCCAAATTGGAAGACGTGGCGAGTATAAATCAGACAGGTGCGGGTATCAGGCTGCCGAACTTCTGCAACCTGGGCGTCATGTCGCGCTCGCTGCTGGTCGCCAACCTGTTCGTCATCGCCGCCGCGTTTGTCCGGTCGCCCACGCCGGATGGCGCGTTGCGCGAGTTCCAGGTGATGGCCGCGTTCTGCGAGCCGATGCTGATCGTGAGCCTGGTGGCGCTCTGCGCCTCGCGCCGGTTGCTGCACTCGATCGGCTACGCCGCCTCGCTCGCGGCGATCGCGATCTTCGAGGTGCTGGTCGCCTGCCTGATGTTCTTCGCGGTCCGGCAGCTGCTTCCGGACCAGGGCTCGTTGCCGCTGGTGAACCTGGTCATCCTCACGCTGTTCGTGACCGCCTGCCTGCTGGTCTACTTCGACCTGCGGGCCCGGGCGCTTTCCCCGGCCATCGCCGAAGCGCGCATCCAGGCGCTGCAGGCCAGGATCCGTCCGCACTTCCTATATAACAGCATCAACGCGGTCATTTCCCTGATCCGCTCCGAGCCGCGGCGGGCGGAAAGGGCGCTCGAGGACATGGCGGACCTCTTCCGCGTCCTCATGGCCGACAACCGCACGCTCACGCCGATCTCCAACGAGGTCGAGTTGGTGCGGCAATACCTCGCGATCGAAAGCATTCGCCTCGGCGACCGGCTGAAGGTGTCGTGGCGCACGGAGGGAATGCCCGCCGACGCGCTGGTTCCCCCGCTGGTTCTCCAACCGCTGGTGGAGAACGCGGTCTACCATGGCATCGAGCCTGCGCCGGACGGTGGCGAGATCGCCATCGAGATCGGGCTGGTCAACGGACAACTGCACATGACGCTCACCAATCCCCTGCCGCTGGAAAGCCGCGCCACGGTTGGCAACAAGATGGCGCAGGCCAACATTCGCGAACGGCTGCAGCTGCATTTCGACGCGGAAGCCGCGGTGAAGTACGAAGCCATCGATGGCACCTATCGGGTCAGCATCCGCATGCCCTACCTGACGGCGGCCGCTTGAGCGTTGCGGGCGCCGACGCCCCGAAGATCCTGATCGCCGACGACGAGGCGCCGGCGCGATCGCGCCTGCGCGACCTGCTGGTGGACTGCGCGGAGACCTTTCCGTTGGTGGTGGTCGACGAGGCGCGCAACGGCCGCGAGGCGCTGGCCATCGTCAACCGCGAGAAGATCGACATCGTCCTGCTCGACATCCGCATGCCGGAGATGGACGGGATGGAGGCGGCGCGCCACATCGCGATGATGGATCCGCCGCCGGCGATCATCTTCACCACCGCGTTCGACTCCTATGCCATCAAGGCATTCGAAGTGAACGCGATCGACTACCTGCTCAAGCCGATCCGCTTGGAAAGGCTTCTGGCCGCGCTCAACAAGACCCGGGGTGGGGCGCCGGTCTCGCGGCAGGCCCTGGCCGCGGCGTCCAACCAGCCGCGCCGGCATCTTTCGGTCCACGAGCGCGGCAAGATCCACCTGGTGCCGGTCGCGGAGATCCTCTACCTGCGCGCGGAGCTCAAGTACGTGACCGTGCGCACAGTCGAAAGGGAATTCCTCGTGGAGGAATCCCTTACCAGCCTCGAGGAAGAGTTTGCCGCGTCATTCGTCCGCATCCACCGCAATTGCCTGGTCGCGCGAGCCGCGATCTCGGGGTTCGAGCGCAACGCGGAGGAAAGCGAGTCCGGCTGGGCAGTAGTGATCAAGGGCACCGACGAGAAGCTGCCTGTCAGCCGGCGCCAGCAGGCGGTGGTCAAGCAATTTCGGTGAAAACTGGGGCGCGGAAAAACTGGTGTCAGACACGAGTTTTGCTGTTGCCGCAACCGCGTCAAACGCAAAACTCGTGTCTGACACCAGTTTTTCCGCGCCCCAGTTTTCACTCCCAGTAGGGAGGGTCGCCGAAAGCCTTTCTCAGGAACTCGATGAAGAACTTCACCTTTGCGGGCAGCAGGCGGCGCTCCGGGTACACGGCGTAGATGTTGTTGCCGGGGAAGGCGAACTCGTCGAGAACCGTGATCAGCCGGCCGCGCTTCACCTCTTCGCTCACTTCCCACGCGCTGCGCCAGGCGACACCTTCGCCCGAGATCGCCCACCGCGTCAGCACCTCTCCGTCGTTGCACTGCAGGTTGCCGGCCACCTTCACCTGCGCGGGCTTGCCCTTGTCCTGGAAGCTCCAGCTGTCGGCCACGCCGTCTTCGGTGCTGGTGACCAGGCAGTTATGTTTGGCCAGGTCCGCCAGCTCCCTGGGCTTTCCGGCGCGCTTGAAGTAGGCGGGCGACCCGGAGACCACGCGGTGATTGCGCGCCAGCTTGGCGGCGATCAGGTCCGCGCTCTTAAGGTCCGCGATGCGGATCGCAAGGTCGAAGTGTTCGTTCTTGAGGTCGACCATGCGCTCTGAAAGATGAAGCGTGATCGCGAGATTGGGGTGTTCCGCGATGAAACCTGGCAGGTGCGGTGCGATATGGCGCCGGCCGAAGGACGTGGGGGCGGTCACGATCAGCCGTCCCGAAGCGTTTTTCGCTCCGATCGTGAGGGTGTCCTCCGCGGATCGCAGCTCGTCGAGCAGGCGATGGCAATCCTCGTAGAAAGTCGAGCCTTCCGGCGTGAGCGTGACCTTGCGGGTCGAACGCTTGAAAAGCTTCACACCGAGGCGTTCCTCGAGCTGGTCGATGCGCCGTCCCACCATCGCGGGCGTGATGCCTTCTTCGCGAGCCGCGGCCGAAAGGCTGCCACGCTGGGCAACTTCGACGAATGTCGTGAGCTCCTTGAAGCGGTCCATATTAAGAGTATAAGAACCTAGGCGGAATAGCCTTATTCAGTGTACGCCGGTGATGTAATAGACTGCAACCTGACCCCCTCAGGAACCGCCAGGAACTGCCATGGATACCAAAGACTTCCCGCCCGGACTCCAGATCAACGCGCCGCTGCTGCCGGAATACGGCCGCGTGCTCTCGAAGGAGTCGCTGGCATTCGTCGCGAAGCTGTGCCGCGAATTTGAGCCACGCCGCCAGCAATTGCTCGCCGCGCGCGCGGCGCGCCAGAAGGAATTCGACGCCGGCAGGATGCCGGACTTCCTGGAATCGACGAAATCGATCCGCGAAGGCGCGTGGAAGATCGCCGCGCAGCCGAACGACCTGCTCGATCGCCGCGTCGAGATCACCGGGCCCACGGACCGCAAGATGGTCATCAACGCGCTCAACTGCGGCGCGGCCACCTTCATGGCCGACCTCGAGGACGCCAACTGCCCCACCTGGGACAACATGATCTCGGGCCAGGCCAACCTGCTCGATGCCGTCACCCGCACCATCGCGTTCGAGCAGAACGGCAAGCAGTACCGCCTCAACGAAAAACACGCGGTGCTGATCCCCCGCCCGCGCGGCTGGCACCTCGACGAGAAACACATCGTCATCGATGGAAAGCCCGCCTCGGGCGCGCTGGTCGACTTTGGCCTCAACTTCTTCCTCACGGCGAAGGAACGCATCGCGCGTGGCAGCGGCCCGTACTACTACCTGCCCAAGATGGAGTCGCACCTCGAGGCGCGACTCTGGAACGACATCTTCACGCTGGCCCAGAAGGAGCTCGGAATTGCCCACGGCACGGTGCGCGCCACGGTGCTGATCGAGACCCTGCCTGCCGCTTTCGAGATGGACGAAATGTTGTGGGAGCTCAAGGACCACTCAGCGGGCCTGAACATCGGGCGCTGGGACTACATCTTCTCGTGCATCAAGAAGCTGCGTTCCCATCGCGACTTCTGCCTCGCCGACCGCGCGCAGGTCACGATGACCTCGCCTTTCATGCGCAGCTACGCGTTGCTGCTGGTGAAGACCTGCCACCACCGCAATGCGCCGGCGATGGGCGGCATGGCCGCGCAGATCCCGATCAAGCACGACCCCGTTGCCAATGAGGCCGCGATGGCGAAGGTGCGTGCCGACAAGGAGCGTGAGGCCACCGACGGCTGCGACGGCACCTGGGTCGCGCATCCGGCGATGGTCGCCATCGCGAAGGAAGTGTTCGACAAGCACATGCCCACGCCCAACCAGTATTCGAAGCAGCGTCCCGACGTGAACGTGACGGCGAAGGACCTGCTCGACTTCAGGCCGGAGGCGCCGATCACCGAAGCAGGGCTGCGCGGCAACGTGCAGGTCGGCATCCAGTACATCGGGGCATGGCTCGCGGGCAACGGCTGCGTGCCGATCTTCAACCTGATGGAAGACGCGGCGACCGCGGAAATATCGCGCTCGCAGGTCTGGCAGTGGATGCGCTCGCCCAAGGGCGTCCTCGACGACGGACGCAAAGTCACGAAGCAGCTCTTCCGCGAGATCCTCGTCGAGGAGCTCCACAAGACGCCACACATCGTGGGCGCGGAAGCCTACGCCGCCGGCCGCTATGCCGACGGTGCGAAGTTGTTCGAGGAGATCAGCCTGGCCGACGAATTCGTCGAGTTCCTGACGCTGCCGGCGTATGAGGCGATCGAGTAGTCAGTCGGGCATGCGCCAGGTCGCGGCGCACTGGCGGCATTCCACCTGCATCCATGCGACCTCCAGCGGCGCCACCGCCCGGGCGGCCGCGCCCATCTCGTCGAGCCCGCTGGAGAGCACCTTGAAGCGGCCGTAGGTATCGCACTTCGGGCAGTTCGAGCGTTGGCCGTAGCGTTCGGCGCGCTCGAGGATCGTGATGTAGCTGCGCCAGGAGATCGTCCCGATCGCGCCGGAAGCGAGCATCACGCCCAGCGGGGGAATGGAGCTCCAGCCGAAGTTGCGCAGGTTCAGCGTCTCCACCAGCGCCGCCACCAGCAAGCCGCAAAGGAGCAATGTCACCAGGGCGGCGTGGCCCTTGATGAGCTCGCGCTCATACCACTTTCGAAAGCCCAGCTTGCGGATGCTCGAGACCGGATCCATGGGGGACCTACGGACCGCGGCGCCTAGCGGATGCCGTGGCGGCGCTCCGGGATCGAATGGATGCTCACGAAAGCGCCCCGGCTGCCTGTCGGTCGGCGTGGTAGCTCGAGCGCACCATCGGCCCGCATGCCGAATTGACGAAGCCCATCTTGCCGGCTTCGTCCTCGAACATCTTGAATTCGTCAGGGTGCACGAAGCGCAGCACCGGCAGGTGGTGCTTCGACGGCTGCAGGTACTGGCCAACCGTTAGCATGTCCACGTCATGCGCACGCAGGTCACGCATCGTTTCGAGGATTTCCTCGTTGCTCTCGCCCAGGCCCACCATGATTCCGGATTTGGTCGGCACCTGCGGATGCGCGGCCTTGAATTGCTTGAGCAGCAGCAGCGAATGCGCGTAGTCGGAGCCTGGCCGGGCGGCCTTGTACAGGCGCGGCACGGTCTCGAGGTTGTGGTTCATCACGTCGGGCGGGCCGGCGTTGAGGATTTCGAGGGCGCGGTCGAGGCGGCCGCGGAAGTCCGGCGTCAGGATCTCGATCCTGGTGGCAGGCGAGAGCTCGCGCACGGCGCGGATGCATTCGACGAAATGTCCGGCGCCGCCATCGCGAAGGTCGTCGCGATCGACGCTCGTGATCACGACATACTTGAGCTTGAGTGCCGCGATGGTTTCGCCGAGGTGGCGCGGCTCATCGGGATCGAGCGCATTGGGCCGGCCATGCGCCACGTCGCAGAACGGGCAGCGGCGCGTGCACAGGTCACCCATGATCATGAAGGTGGCGGTGCCGTGGCCGAAACATTCGCCGATGTTCGGGCACGAAGCTTCCTCGCAAACCGTGTGCAGCTTCTTCTCGCGCAGGATCTGCTTGATTTCGTTGAAGCGCTCGCCGCCGCCGGCGCGCACGCGAATCCATTCCGGCTTGCGCAGCGCTTCGGCGGGCACGATCCTGATCGGGATGCGCGCCGTCTTGAGCTCGCGCTTCTGCTGTATTTTCAGCTCTGAATCAGGCATTTTCGTAGGTGCAACTCGAGCTTCTCGTGGACTTGGTCAATGCTATCACGCACCCCCAGGTCGGCCAGCCGCGTGGCCGCGAGACCGGGGTATCCACAGGGGTCGATGCGCGAGAAGGGTTCGAGATCCATGTCCACGTTGAGCGCAATGCCGTGGTAAGTGCCGCCGCGCGCGACGCGCAACCCGATCGCGGCGACCTTGGCGCCCTCGACATAGACGCCCGGCATGCCCGCGCGCCGAATGCCGGCGATGCCGTAGTCCGCCAGCGTGTCGATCAGTGACTGCTCCAGGCGCCGCACCAGCTCGCGCACGCCATAACCCGCGCGCCGCAAGTCCATCAGCACATAGCAGACCGCCTGGCCGGGCCCGTGATAGCTGACCTGCCCGCCGCGATCGGTGGAGACCACGGGGATATCGCCCGGTGCCAGCACATGTTCCTTGCGCCCGGCCAGGCCGAGGGTGAAGACCGGCGGGTGCTCGAGCAGCCACAGCTGGTCTTCGGATTGCGCAGTGCGCGCGAGGTTGGACGCCTGCATCGCCCGCCAGGTCGGCTCGTACGCCACGCGCCCGAGCCGACGGCAAATCACAGGACCATCATCACCATCGGATGCTTCGACAGCTCGGTATAGAGCGCGTCGAGCTGCTCGCGCGACCGGGCCTCGAAGGTCACCGTGACGGAGAGGAAACGCGCGTTCTTCGATGTGCGCATTTCGATGGCTTCGTGCGGGAGTTCGGGCACATGGCGGCGCACGACCTCGGAGACCGCCTGCGCAAACCCATCCTCGCGCCTTCCCATCACCTTGATGGGAAATTCACAGGGGAAGGTCAGCAGCGATTCGGACGGCGGAATTTCGCTCACTTGTGGGTTCATGCCCTGTAGATGGGGGCGGCCACGCCGCGCCTCAAGCGGCGACAGCGCCCTTCTGCCTGACCACTTTCTTGTATTCCTGGAAGAGCGCGTGCATGCGCTTGAAGACCGGGCCCGGCTTGCCATTGCCGACCGGCTTGCCGTCGAGGGTGGTCACCGGCAGCACTTCCTTGGTGGAGGACGAAAGCCAGATTTCATCGGCGCCGCGCACTTCGGCTTCAGTGACCTGGCGGATCTCGAGGCTCACCGTGCCTTCGGTGGCCAGCTTCGTGACCAGGTCATAGGTGATGCCCATCAGGATGAAGTTATCCTGTGGCGGCGCCAGCACGGTGCCGTCCTTCACCACGAACACGTTCGAGGCGGACGCTTCGGTGAGCAACCCGTTGCGGAACATGATGGTTTCAGTGGCGCCGGCATCGGCCGAGATCTGGCGCGCGAGCACGTTGCCCAGGAGCGACGTCGATTTGATGTGGCATTTTTCCCAGCGGAAGTCGCGCGCGGTCACGCAGGTGACGCCATTCTCGACCTGCTCCTTCGAGGGTGTGGCCAGCGGAGAAACCATCATGAAGACGGTGGGAGCGAGGCCCTTGGGCACCACATGGTCGCGCTTGGGCGGCACGCCGCGCGTCACATGGATGTACACCGACTGATTGCCCGGGTGGTGAGCGAGGAGCTCGCGCGTGATGGCCAGCCACTCGTCCACGGTATGCGGGTTCTTCAGCTGGATCTCATCCATCGATCGCTGCAGGCGTTCGAAGTGCTCGCGCCCGCGCAGCATCACGCCTTCGTAGACGGGGATCACCTCGTAGACGCCGTCACCGAAGATGAATCCGCGGTCGAGCGGCGAGATGGTGATCTCGTCGAGCGGAACGAGTTTGCCGTTGAAGTGCGCGATGGGCTGGGTCATGGCGACAGGAATATGAGTTTCAGGGAATCCCATCCGCGGGAAAGGAAGCCCGCGACGGGCACGTCATCCAGGGCAACAACGGGCAATTCCACCAGCGGGGCGTTGTCGCGGGAGAGCTTCATTATCCCCGCTTTGTCACCCGCGGCAAGCGGCGCCACGAAGGGCTCGCGCGTCTCCAGCTTTGCCGCGATCCCCGTGAACTTGCCGCGCGGCATCGTGACCCAGACGTCGCGGTCGAAGCCCAGGTGCACCGTCGAGCTCGTGCCCTTGTAGATCGTGGGCGTGGCCACCGACTGTCCGCGCGAATAAAGGCGCCTCGTTTCGTAGGCCAGGAAGCCGAAGTTGAGCAGCTTCTGCGTCTCCGTCGTGCGCAGCGTGTCCGACTGCGCGCCGAGCAGCACCGAGACCAGCCGCCGCTCGCCGCGCCGCGCGCTCGCCACGAGGCAGTAGCCGGCGCTTTCGGTGAAGCCGGTCTTCATGCCGTCGACGGTGGGATCGGTCCAGAGCAGCCGGTTGCGGTTGCCCTGCGGCATGTTGTTGAAGGTGAATTCCTTCTGTGAGTAAAGCGCGTAGTGCTCCGGAAAATCACGGATCACCGCAAGCGCCAGCACCGCGAGGTCGCGCGCCGAAGCCTGGTGTCCCGCCGCAGGTTGCCCGGTGGCGTTGGCGAAATGCGTGTTCGCCAGCCCCATCCTCGCGGCCTGCGCATTCATGCGCGCGACGAAGGCGCTTTCGGATCCGGCAACCACCTCGGCGAGCGCCACGGCCGCATCGTTGGCCGACTGCACGATCATCCCGCGCAGCAGCTCGCTCACCGGTACCTGCTGGGCTGGATTGAGGAACATCCGCGCGCCCGGCGCCTTGGCCGCGTTGCCGGAAACCGTGACGACCTTGTTGACCTCGATCTGCCCGGTACGGATCGCATCGAGCGTGATCCACGCCGTCATGAGTTTCGTGAGTGATGCGGGCTCGAAGGGGTCGTTCTCGGCCGCGCCTGCGAGCGTCTGGCCACTCTGCGCATCAACCAGCACGAACGCTTTCGCGGCAATGGGCGGCGGCGTGATCGATTGCGCGGCCACCAGGGATGGCGCAAGCGCCAGCAGCAGGACAGGCAGGAGCTTCATGTGGGCTCAGCGATGGATCAGGACGGGTGCGACGCCGAGCGAGCGGCGCACCTTGTCGCCGATGGCGGTGGCTTCGTCGACGTTGCGATAGGGCCCGATGCGCACGCGGTGGACGCCGCTGGCGCTGGCGATGTTGATCGGCTCGAGGATCCAGGAGAGCTCGCGTCCCACGTGGGAGCGGAAGCTTTCCGCGGCTTCGATACTCGAGAAGGCGCCCAGCTGCAGCCACATGCCAGTCGGCTCCTGCGAGACCACCGACGTTGCCACCATGGCGAGCGTCGGAGGCTGCAGCGGCGGCGGGACAGGAACCGCCGTGGCCTGGGGCGTGACCTCGACGCCGGGCAGGATGCGTTCGACTTCAACCATGCCGCTGCCGACGCTGACGATGCCGATGCGCGCCGCGGCGGCATACGAAAGATCGATGATGCGATCCGAGTGGAACGGCCCGCGGTCGTTCACGCGGACGATCACCGACTGGCCGGTCTTGAGGTTGGTGACCCTGGCGTAGCTCGGGATCGGATAGGTCTTGTGCGCGGCGGTCATCGCGAACATGTCGTAGATCTCGCCCGACGAGGTCTTCTGCCCGTGGAACTTGCGGCCGTACCAGGAGGCCATGCCGCGCTCCCGGGTCGGCTCCTTGCCGACGATCGGCGCGTAGGTGACGCCGAACACGGTGTATGGGCGGTTGGCGTACTTGTGGAACGGCTCGTCGCGCGGCACCGCGTCGGGAATCGCGGCGAGGTTGTCGGGAGCGATGAGCGGCGGGCCGTCGTCGGAGTAGTACTTCGACGATGATCGGGATTGCTGCTCGGGCTTCTTCGGCGCGCTGCCGCAGGCGGCCAGGGTCAGCACCGTGGCGAGGACGCAAAAAACCTTGAATCCGCCGATGAACACCGATGAAAACTGATAAAAGCAGGAAAGGGTGTCGTGCCCATTGTCCCTGCGATGGACCGAAGCCACGGCAACCCTCGTGGTTTTATCAGTTTTCATCGGCGTTCATCGGCGGATTCAAAGCAGTGGTCTTTCAGCTTGAAACCAGCTGCTTGTGGGTCGAGATCGACATCAATATCCCGAAGCCCGCGAGGATCGAAAGCAGCGCGGTGCCGCCGTAGCTGATCATCGGCAGCGGCACGCCCACCACCGGCAGGATGCCGCTCACCATCCCCATGTTCACGAACGCGTAGGTGAAGAAAGTGAGCGTGATGGCGCCGGCCGTGAGCCGCGCGAATACCGTCGATGCATTGGCCGCGATCATCAGGCCGCGCCCGATGATCAGCAGGTACAGCAGGATCAGCACGATGTTGCCCACGAGGCCGAACTCCTCGCCGAACACCGCAAGGATGAAGTCGGTGGAGCGCTCGGGCACGAAGTCCAGTTGCGCCTGCGTGCCATTGAGCCATCCCTTGCCAAGGATGCCGCCCGAGCCGATGGCGATGGTCGACTGGATGATGTGGTATCCCGCGCCGAGCGGGTCCTGCATCGGGTCGAGCAGTGTCATCACGCGTTGTCGCTGGTAGTCATGCAGCATCGACCAGAGGAAAGGCAGGCTCGCGCCTCCGGCCACCACCATCGAGGTGATGATCTTCCACGACAGGCCGGCGAGGAAAATCACGAAGAAGCCGGAAGCGAAGATCAGCAGCGCGGTGCCCAGGTCCGGCTGGCGCGCGATCAGGCCCACAGGCAGCGCGAGGATCAGCACGGCCATGGCGAAGTCGAGCAAGCGCAGGCCTTCCTCGCGCCGGTGGAACCACCACGCCAGCATCAGCGGCACGCCGATCTTCATGATCTCGGAGGGCTGGATGGTGGTGAAGCCGAGGTTGAGCCAGCGCCGCGCGCCGTTGCGGATCTCGCCGAAGAGCGCCACGCTCACCAGCAACGTGAGGCCCGCGACATACACCGGCAGCGCAAGTCGCATCAGCAGTTGCGGCGGCACGTGCGCGAAGAGCCAGAGCGCGATGAAGGCGACGGCCAGGTTGCGGCCCTGGCCCAGCACGCGCTCGACCGACCCCCCGCCGGAGGCGGAGTAGACCACGGTCACGCCGAGGGCGAGGGTGAGGGCGAGCGCCGCCATCAAAGGCCCGTCGATTCGGCGCGAGATGAACTCGAATGCGCGGCTAATCACTGGCTTCCTCATCACCGCCGGGCTTCGGGCGCGCCACCGGCTTCTTGCCGAGGATGTAATAGTCGAACACCTCGCGCGCGATCGGCCCGGCGGTGGAGCCACCGTGGCCGCCGTTTTCCACCAGGATCGCCATCGCTAGCTTGGGGTCGTCGGCGGGCGCGAACGCGATGAAGAGCGCGTGGTCGCGGTGCTCTTCCTTGATGCGTTTTTCGTTGTAGCTCTCGCCTTGCTTCATGCCGATCACCTGCGCGGTGCCGGTCTTGGCGGCGATGGTGTAGGGCGCGCCCTGCGCCGCGCGCACCGCGGTGCCGCCGGGGCGCGTCACGTCGATCATCGCGTCGCGCACGATCGCCATGTGCTCGGGCTTGACCGTCACCGCTTCGCCGTTCCTGGAGGGAATCGGGCGCACCTCCTGCGTCTTGGAGTCCTGCACCGCCTTCAGCAGGCGCGGGTGCACGGGCACGCCGTTGTTGGCGAGTGTCGCCGTGGCCACCGCGAGTTGCAGAGGCGTGGTGAGCAGGTAGCCCTGGCCGATGCCGATGCTCACGGTGTCGCCCGCGTACCACTTCTGCTTGAAGCGACGCTGCTTCCATTCCTGCGAGGGGTTGAGCCCCGACAGCTCGCCTTCGATGTCGATGCCCGTCGGTTTGCCGAAACCGTACTGGTCGAGGAAGCGATGGATCGAATCGATGCCCAATTCGGTGGCGAGCCCGTAGAAGTACGTGTCGCACGAGACGACGATGGCCTTGTTCAGGTTCACCAAGCCGTGGCCGTCCTTCTTGTGGTCGCGGTAGCGGTGCGCCACGCCCGAGAGCGAATAGAAGCCCGGGTCCGAGATCGCGAACTCCGGGGTGCGCTTCTTGTACTCGAGCGCCGCGAGTCCCATGAACGGCTTGATGGTGGAGCCCGGCGGATACTGGCCGCGCAGCGCGCGGTTGTTGAGCGGCTTGTCGGGCGAGTTGTTGAGCGCGTCCCAGTTCTGCGGATCGATGCCGTCGACGAAGAGGTTGGGGTCGTACCCGGGCTTGGAGACCAGCGCGAGGATCTCGCCGGTCTTCGGATCGATCGCCACCAGCGCGCCGCGGTAGTCCTGGAACGCCGCCTCGGCGATCTTCTGCAGCTCGAGGTCCAGCGTCACCACCAGGTTGTTGCCGGAAATCGGCTCGCTGCGGGCGAGCGAGCGGATGGCGCGGCCCCCCGCGTCGATCTCGACCTGCTCGGTGCCGGTGAGCCCGTGCAGCTCCTTCTCGTACGCGCCCTCGATGCCGAGCTTGCCGATGTGGTCGGTACCCTTGTAGTTGGTGGTGAGGTCGGCGGCTTCGATGCGCTTCACGTCGGCTTCGTTGATGCGTCCGATATAGCCGATCGCGTGGGAGGCAATCTCGCCTTGCGGATAGGAGCGGAACAGCCGTGCCTTGATCTCGAAACCCGGGAAGCGGTAGCGGTTCACCGCGAAGCGTGCCACTTCCTCTTCCGTGAGGCGCGTGCGGATCGGCAGGCTCTCGAAGTTCTTGCTTTCTTCCTGCAGCTTCTTGAAGCGGCGGCGGTCGCGCGCGGTGATGTCGATCACCTTCGCCAGGTCCTCGATCGCCGTCTCGACGTTGGTCACCTTCGAGGGCGTGATCTCGAGCGTGTAGGCGGAGTAGTTGGCTGCCAGCACCTTGCCGTTGCGGTCGAGGATCAGGCCGCGGTTGGGCACCACCGGCACCACCGAGATGCGATTGGCTTCCGCGAGCACGTGGAAGTACTCGCGCTGCACTACCTGCAGCCAGGTGAAGCGCGCCAGCAGGATGCCGAAGGCGATGAGGATGCCCAGGCCCGCGAGCATCAGGCGATTGCGGAAAACCGTGAGTTCTCCCTGCTGGTCGCGCAGCGCCTGTCCGACGATGATCAAGACGTACCCTCGCGGCGGCGGCGAACCGCGGATGAATACAGCAGCCAGTTCACCGGCGACCAGCAGAGCGCCGTCAGCACCGGGGACACGAGGAAGGCGATGCCGGGGAATTCCGCGCCCAGCAGCAGGTTCATCGACAACATCACCATCGCCGCGACCACGGTGATGCCGAGCAGGTGCAGCGTCTGTTCACCCAGCGGGAACGAGAGGATGCGCACGCGGATCACCTGTGCGGCGTAAATGGCGATCACGTATTCAAGCGCGTGCTGGCCGAGGAGCATGGAATCACTCACGTCCATCAGCAGGCCGAGCGCAAACGCCACGCCCTGGCCGATGGAGCGCGGCTCGTGCAGGGTCCAGAAGAGCAGCACGATGAGGACGAAGTCGGGGCGCGCGAGGAGCCAGTTGCCCGACCAGGGCAATACCGCGAGCAGGTAGGCGCCGAGCAGTGAAAAGAACAACAGGCCGACACTCGCCGGCAACTTCATGACGTCGCGGGCTACCGGCGTGAGGTCAGCGGGACGCATTTTCGCGCCTCCGCTGGCCGCGCTGCTTGCCGGTCCTGCCCTCTTCCGCCTTCGGGTCCGGACGCGCAGCGCCCGCCGCCGGGATCGGCAGCAGCATCACGTAGCGGTGGTTGACCACGCCCGCCGCGGGTTTTGCCGCAATCTTCGCGAAAACGTAGGCCGCGTTTTTCTCCACGCTGGTCACCTGCGCCACCAGCAGGCCCGGCGGATAGGTCCCGTCGATACCCGAGGTCACGAAGATGTCGTTGTTCTGGATGTCGGCCGAAACCGGCATGAAAGGCACGTCGATGGATCCATCCTTGCCGGAGCCCACGGCGAGCGCGCGCAGGCCGTTGCGCACCAGCATCACCGGGACCGACTGGTCCTTCTCGGTCACCAGCGTGACTTCGCTGGTGAAGGTGCCGACGTTGGTGACCTGGCCCACGACGCCTTCGCCATCGATCACCGGCATGCCGGGCGCGATGGCATCCTTCAGGCCCTTGTCGACAACAACCTTGCGCGTGAACGGATTGCGCGCGGTGTAGAGCACCTCCGCGAGCAGGCCGCCTTCCGCGTAACGGCTCTTCGCGGGCGACATGGCGAGCAGGTGTGCCTGCTCCGCGCGCAGCAGCCGCGCTTCCTGCGCCGCCGCCGATTGCTCCAGCACCTTCGCCTTCAGGTCCTGGTTCTCGCGCAGCAGCCGCTCCTGGCTGGTGAAGTAGTCGGCGATGCGTCCCAGTGCCGCGGAAGGAACGGCGGCGACCTGCTGGACCGGGTGGGCGAGGACCGAAAGCGAGAGACGCACGGTTTCGAGCGCACGGAAGCGGTGATCTGCGATCATGAGCACGATCGCGGCGATGGTGAAGAACGTGAGCCGCGCGAGCGGCGACGGACCGCGATGGAAAAACGGCAGCGGCTCGCGGATCATCGCGCGGCCTTAGTCGTTGGTGAAAACCGTCCCGAGCTTGTCCATCTCCTCGAGCGCGCGGCCGCTGCCGCGAACGACGCACGTGAGCGGGTCCTCGGCGACGATGACCGGCAGGCCTGTTTCTTCCATGAGCAGCCGGTCGAGCTCACGCAGCAGCGCGCCACCGCCGGTGAGCACCATGCCCTTCTCGGCGATGTCGGCTCCGAGCTCGGGCGGTGTCTGTTCCAGGGCGCTTTTCACCGCCGACACGATGTAGTTGAGCGGGTCGGTGAGCGCCTCGAGGATCTCGTTGGAGGAAATGGTGAAGGAGCGGGGAATGCCCTCGGCCAGGTTGCGGCCCTTCACTTCCATTTCGCGCACCTCGCTGCCGGGGAACGCGGAACCGATGGTCTTCTTGATTTTTTCGGCGGTCGATTCACCGATCAACATGCCGTAGTTGCGGCGGATGTAGTTGATGATCGCTTCGTCGAACTTGTCGCCACCGACACGCACGCTGGCCGAATAGACGATGCCGCCGAGGGAAATCACGCCGACTTCCGTGGTGCCGCCGCCGATGTCGACCACCATCGAGCCCGTGGCTTCCGCGATCGGCAGGTCCGCGCCGATGGCCGCGGCCATGGGTTCCTCGATCAGGAAGACCTGCGAGGCGCCCGCGCCTACGGCGCTTTCCTTGATCGCGCGCCGCTCCACCTGCGTGGAACCGTAGGGCACGCAGATGACGATGCGCGGGCTCGGACGGAACCACTGGTTGTCGTGGATCTTCTTGATGAAGTACTTGAGCATCTGCTCGGTGATCGTGAAGTCCGCGATCACGCCGTCCTTCATCGGACGAATGGCGGTGATGTTGCCCGGGGTGCGTCCCAGCATCTGCTTGGCGGCGAGGCCAACCGCTTGAATCGTCTTCTTGCCGTTGGGTCCACCTTCCTGTCGTATGGCGACGACAGAGGGTTCATCGAGGACGATTCCCTTGCCCCGGACGTAGATCAGCGTATTGGCGGTGCCGAGGTCGATCGCGAGATCGGTCGAGAAGTACTTGGAAACGAAGGAGAACATCTTGATCCGTAGAGAGTTTCGGCACACACGCGGGGCGTTTGTGCGAGTGCAATATAATAGCCCAGAAAATGCGCTGAATTAGGGCCTTAGCACCACTTTCGCATGTTGTCCCTCGAACAGATCGCCCGCATCGCCCATCTCGCCCGGCTCGAGCTTGCCGCCGGCGAGGATGCTGCAATGCAGCAACAGCTCAACAGCATCCTCGCGATGGTTGATGCGATGGCGGCCGTCGACACCGAAGGCGTGGAGCCGATGTCGCATCCGCAGCAGGTGACGCAACGGCTGCGCGAGGACCGGGTGACGGAGGTCGACGCGCGCGCGATTTTCCAGTCGATCGCCCCGGAGGTCGAGGACGGCCTGTACCTGGTGCCGAAAGTGATCGAGTGAGCCTGCACCGCTCCACGCTGGCGCAACTCTCCGCGAAGCTCGCGGCGAAGGAAGTCTCGAGCGTCGAGCTCACGCGCCACTACCTCGCCCGAATCGAGGCGTGGCAGCCGTCACTCAACGCCTTCATCACCGTCGACGCGCAGAAGAGCCTCGCGCAGGCGAAGAGCGCCGACGAGCGGATCGCAAAGGGCAATGCCGCGCCGCTCACCGGCATCCCGGTGGCGCACAAGGACCTCTTCTGCGCCAAGGGCTGGCGCACCACCTGCGGCTCGAAGATCCTCTCGAATTTCATCGCGCCCTACGATGCGCACGTGATCGAGCAGTTCGACCGCGCGGGCGCCGTGCTGCTCGGCAAAACCAACATGGACGAGTTCGCGATGGGCTCCTCGAACGAAAACTCCGCGTTTGGTCCGGTGCGCAACCCCTGGGACCTGCAGGCGGTTCCGGGTGGAAGCTCGGGCGGCTCTGCCGCGGCGGTGGCCGCGATGCTCGCACCCGCTGCAACCGGCACCGATACCGGGGGCTCCATCCGCCAGCCCGCGTCCTTCACCGGCGTGAGTGGATTGCGCCCCACCTATGGCCGCGTCTCGCGCTACGGGATGGTGGCCTTCGCATCGTCGCTCGACCAGGGCGGGGTGCTCGCGCGTACCGCGCAGGACATGGCACTGGTCCTTTCGGTGATGGCCGGCTTCGACGAGCGCGATTCGACCTGCATGGACCGGCCGACGGACGATTACGCGGCTGGCCTCGGCAAGGGCGTGAAGGGCCTGCGCATCGGGGTGCCGAGGGAATATTTCGCCAGCGGGCTTTCGCAGGACGTGGCCGCGCCGATCCAGGCAGCCATCGAGGAATACCAGCGGCTCGGCGCCACCGTGGTCGAGGTGAGCCTGCCCAACCAGGCGCTGTCGGTGCCGGTGTACTACGTGCTCGCGCCCGCGGAAGCTTCGTCGAACCTGTCGCGTTACGACGGCGTGCGCTACGGTCATCGCGCCGACCAGCCGGGTGACCTGATGCAGCTCTACAAGAGGAGCCGCGCTGAAGGTTTCGGGCCCGAGGTGAAGCGCCGCATCATGATCGGCGCCTATGTCCTCTCGCACGGCTATTACGACGCGTACTACCTCAAGGCGCAGAAGATTCGCCGCCTGATCGCGCGCGATTTCGCGCAAGCCTTCGAGCAGTGTGACGTCATCATGGGGCCTTCCGCGCCGTCCGTGGCATACGACCTCGGTTCGAAGACGACCGACCCGGTGCAGATGTACCTCGACGACCTCTATACGATCCCGATCAACCTCGCTGGACTGCCGGGCATGTCGATCCCGTGTGGTTTCGGCGACAAGGCACGCCCCGTCGGCCTGCAGATCGTGGGCAACTATTTCGACGAGTCGCGCATGTTGTCCGTCGCGCATGCCTTCCAGCAGGCGACCGACTGGCACACGCGCATGCCCGGAGGGTTTGAATGACCTGGGAAGTTGTCATCGGCCTCGAGACGCACACGCAGCTCACGACGGCGTCGAAGATCTTTTCCGGCGCCTCGACGCAGTTCGGTGCGGCGCCGAACACCCAGGCCTCGGCCGTCGACCTGGCGATGCCCGGCACGTTGCCGGTGCTGAACAAGGGCGCGGTGGAGCGCGCCATCCGCTTCGGCCTCGCGGTGGGCGGCCGGATCGCGGCAACCAGCATCTTCGCGCGCAAGAATTATTTCTATCCCGATCTTCCCAAGGGGTACCAGATCAGCCAGTTCGAACTGCCGGTTGTTGTGGGTGGCTCGCTCGCGTTCATGGTGGGCGACGAGGAGAGACGCGTGAACCTCACGCGCGCGCACCTCGAGGAAGACGCGGGCAAGCTGCTGCACGAGGAATTCCACGGCAAGAGCGGCGTCGACCTCAATCGCGCCGGCACGCCGCTGCTCGAGATCGTTTCGGAGCCGGAGATGCGCTCCGCCCTGGAAGCCGTGGCGTATGCAAAGGCGCTGCATTCGCTGGTGCGCTGGATCGGCATCTGCGACGGCAACATGCAGGAAGGCTCCTTCCGCTGCGACGCCAACGTCTCAGTGCGCAAGCCTGGCGCGCCGCTGGGCACGCGCTGTGAGATCAAGAACCTCAACAGCTTCCGCTTCCTCGAGCGGGCGATCGAATACGAGGTGCGCCGCCAGGTCGAGCTGATCGAGGATGGCGGCAAGGTGGTGCAGGAGACGCGCCTCTACGACCCGGACGCGGGCGAGACGCGCGCCATGCGTTCGAAGGAAGACGCGCAGGACTACCGCTACTTCCCCGATCCCGACCTGCTGCCGCTGGCGATCACGCCGGAGTGGATCGAGACGGTGAAGGCGGCGATGCCGGAGTTGCCGGAGAAGCTGCGCCACGCTTTCATGGAAGAACTCTCGCTCACGGCCTACGATGCCGCCCTGCTGACGGAGAGCCGCGAGAAGTCCGGGTATTTCCAGGCGGTGCGTGCCTCGACGTCCGCCGCCCCCAAGATGGTGGCCAATTGGATCAATGGCGATGTGTCGGCCCTGCTGAATGACTGGGGCCTCGATTACTCGAACTCACCGGTGAGTGCACAGGCGCTCGCGAAGCTGCTCGGCCGCATCCACGACGGCACCATCTCCGGCAAGGCGGCCAAGGAAGTGCTGCACGCGATGGCCGATGGCGAGGGTGATGCCGACGCCGTGATCGAAAAGCGCGGCCTGAAGCAGATGTCCGATTCCGGCGCGATCGAAAGCGCCATCGACCGGGTGCTCGCCGCGAACGCCAAGCAAGTCGACGACTATCGCGCGGGCAAGGAGCGGGCCTTCAACAGTCTCGTGGGTCAGGTGATGAAGGCCACGAAGGGCCAGGCCAATCCGGCGCAGGTCAACGAGATCCTGCGCCGCAAGCTCGCCGGCTAGTTGACCTTCCTGGCGGCGGGCCTGGTGTCCGCTTTCGCCGGCGTTTTCGATTCCGCTTTCGCGTCCGGCTTGGCGTCCGCCACGGCTGCGGGCGGCGCATCCGCCGTTCCGGACTTGAGCGCCAGCCAGCGCTTCTTGTCGACTTCGGATTTGGCCTGGATCACGGCGATTTCCCGGTCGAAGCCGACCAGGTTGCGGTTGATGGTGTCCCTCTCGGACTTCAGGCGCTGCATCTCGCCCACCAGCATCGGTGGGGCTTGCGGGGCCGGCTTCTCCTTGCCGTCCTTGTCGCGGCCCTTGCTCTTGCCGGACTTGTAGAACTCCATCTCTTCCTCGAGCTCCTTCAGGCGCTTCTCGACGGCAACCATGCGGTCGTTGGCGTTCTTGATGCGGCCCTTGAGCGGACCGATGGTGCGCTCGCGCACGGTATCGAATTCGCCCTCCGCGCTGTAGGTCGCCAGCAGCGCGAGGTCCTTGCGTTTCTGCTCGTTGGCGACCTTTTCGGATTCCTTCCTGCGCTCCGCTTCGTCGGCGCGGGCCCTGACCTGCTCGGGCGTGAGGGAGGGATCGATCCTGCGAAGCACCGTGCCGGACGAGGACACCTCGAACATCACCACTTTGGCGCATTGCTCCGGCGGCGTATCGCCGATACGGGTGAAGCCCTTCTCGTCGACGCATCTGTAGGCGGCGCCGGCCGAAGTGGCCAGCAGCACCGCGACAGCCAAGGCAAGACCCCTGATTCTGGTTTTCATTTTCTCTTTGTCCTCGTTACCCCGCCGGCGCCGGCGGGTCATGAAACGCCGTACTGGCGCCTGTATTCCTGGATTCGTGCCACATGTCCCTTCAGGTCCGGCATCCCTTCGAGGGTGGCCATGATGTCGGCGACGTTGGCAATTGCAGTAACGGGCACGCCATAGTCCCGGCTGACCTCCTGGGTTGCCGAGAGCTCGCCTTTGCCCCGCTCCTGCCGATCAAGAGCAATTAGTATTCCAGCCGCTTCGGCTCCGCAACCCCGGATGAGTTCGATGGCTTCGCGCTTCGCCGCTCCCTCCGTAATCACGTCATCGATGATCAAGGCCCGCCCCTTCAAGGGGTGGCCTACGATATTGCCTCCCTCGCCGTGGTCCTTGGCCTCCTTGCGGTTGAAGCAGAACGGCACATTGTGACCGAGCCCGGCAAGAGCTACAGATGTAGCCGAAGCCAGCGTGATGCCCTTGTACGCGGGCCCGAAAAGGATGTCGTAGCTGATGCCCGAGGCCAGCGCGGCCCGGGCGTAGTAGCCCGCCAGCTCGCCCAGCTTCTGTCCGTCGTCGAAGAGGCCGGCATTGAAGAAGTAGGGCGAAAGCCGGCCGGCCTTGGTCTTGAACTCGCCGAAACGCAGCACGCCGGCGCGGATCGCGAACTCGACGAATTCGCGGCGGAAAACCTCGCGGTCAGTGGCAGCAGGGGCGGTGGCGGCGCTCATCGAGGGGTCCGAGGTTATGATTCTCCCGGCATTTTCTCATTTCCCATGCGCATCATCACGGTCAACGTCAACGGGCTGCGTTCCGCAAGCCAGAAGGGCCTCATGCCCTGGCTGCGCCGGCAGAAGCCCGACATCGTCTGCTTCCAGGAGATCAAGGCCCAGGAAGCCGACCTTCCACGCGCGCTGCTGGCGCCCAGGGGCCTGCACGCCTTCTTCCATCCGGCGCAGAAACGCGGCTACAGCGGTGTCGCGATCTATTCGAAGCACACGCCCGATAACGTGGTACTCGGACTCGGCATCAAGGACATCGATGAGCAGGGCCGCTATATCCAGTGCGACTACGGCAAGCTCAGCGTGGTCTCGATCTACCTGCCTTCGGGCTCCAGCGGCGAGGTGGCGCAGAAGCGCAAATTCGCCTTCATGGAGCGCTTCATGCCGAAGCTCGAGGTGATGCGTGCCTGCGGGCGTGAGTTCGTGATCTGCGGCGACTGGAACATCGCCCACAAGGAAATCGACCTGAAGAACTGGCGCGGCAACCGCAAGAACTCGGGCTTCCTGCCCGAGGAGCGCGAGTGGCTCACGCACGTCTTCGAGAAACACGGCTTCTGCGATGTGTTCCGGCGCATCGACCCGCGCCCCGACCGCTACACATGGTGGTCGAATCGCGGCCAGGCACGAGCGAAAAACGTCGGCTGGCGCATCGATTACCAGGTCGCCACGCCCGGCATCGCGGCACTCGCCAATGACGCCGGCATCTACATCGGCAAACGCTTCTCCGACCACGCCCCACTCACGATCGACTACGACTGCCATGTTGCGGATTTCTGATATCACGCTGAGGCGTGGCGTGCGTGCGTTGCTCGAGAACGCCTCCATGAACGTCCACCCCGGCCAGAAGGTCGGGCTGGTGGGCCCCAATGGCAGCGGCAAGTCGAGCCTCTTCGCCATGATCCGCAACGAGCTGCACGCGGACACGGGCGAGGTATCGCTGCCGCCGCGCTGGATCCTCTCGCACGTGGCGCAGGAGACGCCCGCTGTCGAGCGGCCGGCGCTCGAGTTCGTGATGGATGGCGACGTGGAGCTGCGCGAGCTGGAGGCGGCGATGGCGGCCGCGGACGAAGAGCACCTCGCGGACCTGCACGCGCGCTATGACGAGATCGGCGGCTACCAGGCGCGCTCGCGCGCGCAGACGCTGCTGGCCGGTCTCGGCTTCAACGAGGAGGCGCAGGCCCGCAACGTGGCAACGTTCTCGGGCGGCTGGCGCATGCGCCTGAATCTCGCGCGCGCGCTGATGTGCCGCTCGGACCTGCTGCTGCTGGACGAGCCCACCAACCACCTCGACCTCGACGCGGTGATGTGGCTCGAGGATTGGCTGCGCGAATTCCCGGGCGCGGTGGTGCTGATCACCCACGACCGCGAGTTTCTCGACGCGGTAGCCACCGAGATCGTGCACGTCGAGAACAAACGGCTCAACGCCTACGCCGGCAACTACTCCGCCTTCGAGGAGCAGCGCGCCTCGCGCCTCGCCTTGCAGCAGGCGAGTTACGAGAAGCAGAAACGCACCATCGAGCACCTGGAGAATTTCATCCGCCGCTTTCGCGCCAAGGCCACCAAGGCCACGCAGGCGCAAAGCCGCATCAAGGCGCTGGAGAAGATGGAGCGCATCGCGGCGGCGCACGTCGATTCGCCGTTCACCTTCGGATTTCGCCCGCCGCTGGAGAAACCACGCCAGCTCTTCCGCCTCGAAGAGGCGACCGTCGGTTATGGCGCGACCCCGATCCTCTCGGGCGTCGAGTGGAGCGTGCTGCCGGGTGATGCCATCGGCCTGCTCGGTCCCAACGGCGCGGGCAAGTCGACGCTGCTCAAATCGATTGTCGGGAATCTTCCCATCCTTGGTGGCGAGCTGCATCGAGCGCAGGGATTGCGCGTCGGCTACTTCGCGCAACACCAGGTGGACCAGCTGCGCCTGGACGAGTCGTCGCTCTGGCACATGGAGAAACTCGCCTCGGGCGAGCGCGAGCAGGTGTTCCGCGATTTCCTCGGCGGCTTCGACTTCCGCGGCGACCAGGTGAACCAGAAGGTCGCGAGTTTCTCCGGTGGCGAGAAGGCACGCCTGGCGCTTGCACTCATCGTCTGGCAGCGGCCCAACCTGCTGCTCCTCGACGAGCCCACCAACCACCTCGACATGGACATGCGCGAAGCACTTGCGGAGGCGCTCACGCAGTTCGAGGGGGCGCTGATCGTGGTTGCGCACGACCGCCACCTGCTGTCCGCATGTACCGACCAGTGGATGCTGGTGGCCGACGGCAAGGTCGCCCCGTTCGAGGGCACGCTCGACGACTACAAGCAGTGGGCGCGCGAATATCACTCGCGCGGCTCGAAGCGCGAGGAGCGCGTCGACTTCGTGAGCCGCAAGGATGAGCGTCGCGCACAGGCCGCGGCGCGCCAGCGGGAGGCCGCCGCCCGCAAGCCGTTCGAGAAGCGGCTCGCGGCGATCGAGACCGAGCTGGGCGCGCTCACCGCGGAGGCGAAATCCAACGAGGCGTGGCTCGCCGAGGCTGAAGCCTACGAAGACGCACATCGCGACAAGCTGCAGGCGTCCCTCAAGCGCCGCGGCGAGATCGGCGAGCGCATCGCCACGCTCGAGCACGACTGGCTCTGGATCCAGGCCGAGATGGAGAAAGCGCTGGTATCGCCGACGTGACACGTGCGCCACGGGGGCGCCGGCTTGTAGTTACTGTATTGGTCAGCGCGGCGTGAGCTGCGCCGGATCGTAGAAAAACTGCTCCTCGACGATGCGCTCGCCGTCCCAGCGCTGGTACGCGAGCTCTTCCATGTGGGTCGATTTCCCGTCTTTCCACGTGAAATCGAATATCCAGCGGATCACGACGATGTTGCCGTGGACCAGCACCGGGCGCACGCACCTGGAGGTGACGGACTTCGCCTTCGCGAGTGCCGCGCGTTCGTTCGCGATCAATGTGTCGCGACCGATGCGTGCGGCGCCGTGGTTTTCGCGCATGGAGGCCATCTCGGCATAGAACTCCTGGATAGCCTCCACGTGCGCATTTTCTTCGACGCGGGCGATGAAGCGTTCGAGGACTTCGGGGCTCGGCGCTACTTGCACGCGCCGAGTCGCCTGCCCGCCAACCGGGTGTTCACCTGCGGGCCCGCGCCTTTCGGCCTGGCGTCGCGCACGATGTTGTACGAGGTTGCGGTGTAGGTGCCGTCGACTCGCACGTCCGAGTACTTGCACACGGTCGAGTAGCCGACCTTGCCGCCGGCCATCGAGAGGCCACTGACCACGCACGTCGCATCGGGCTTGAAGTTGGCCATGAAGCGGTTGTTGAACACAGCCTCGGGGTTGGCGAGGTCATCGGCCTTGATGCAGCGCGTGGCCTTGTCGGGCTTGCCGGTTTCGCCGCTCGAGACGACCGTCGCGGTGACCTCGTATTCGCCGGCCTCCATCGGCACCGGCGCCGCTTGCGCGGCGACCGAAGCCAGTATCGCTGAATGGCACAGGACCACGCGGATGAACATCGCCACCGGCCTCATAACCCCATCTCCGACAGCGAAGGATGATCGTCGGGGCGGCGGCCGAGCTCCCAGCGGAACTTGCGCACCGGCTCCGCGATCGGCAGGTCGTTGATGCTCGCGATGCGCCGCTTCATGAAGCCGAACTCGTCGAACTCCCAGTTCTCGTTGCCGTACGAGCGGTACCAGTTGCCTGAATCGTCGTGCCACTCGTAGGCGAAGCGCACCGCGATGCGATCCTCGGTGAAGGCCCACAGCTCCTTCACCAGCCGGTACTCCTGCTCCTTCGCCCACTTGCGCTGCAGGAATTCGACGATCGCGTCGCGCCCCAGCAGGAACTCGGAGCGGTTGCGCCATGCACTGTCGGGGGTATAGGACTTCGAGACACGGTCCGGGTCGCGCGTGTTCCACGCGTCCTCGGCCATGCGTACTTTGGTGATCGCGTCTTCGCGCGTGAAGGGGGGTACCGGTGCGCGTATTTCCCTGGTGGCGGACATTTGAATCCTCCTGAGGTTGAAAACGCTCAGGAAGCATACCTGTCGCGCGCCCGGTTTGCAGGTTCGTGCCGCGCGCTGCCGGAGTTCTACAGGCTGAGCACTGCTCCGGGAAAGTCCACCAGCAGCGCGGCCAGGGCCAATCCGCCATCGGTGACGCAGTGCTCACGTCCCGAGAGGATGTCGTGCACCACCGTGCCGTCCTTGAAGAACGGCAGTGCGATGCGGGTATCACCCCAGCAATCGGCGCCGCAGGGCAGCTTGCCCGGCGTGATGCCGAGTCCGCCGATGAGGCGCGGCGCCACCGTCACGATCGCCTCGCCGCCATGGCGGCGCGCGAAGGCGACCAGGTTCTTCGCGCACGCGCCCGAGGCATGCACCGCGGTATATCCGCCATGCAGGAAAAGTCCCTCCCGCGCCTTGCGCAACTGCAGGAGTTTCCAGGTCACGTAGAGTTTGGCGCGCCCATCGGGCAGGTCCTTCAGCATGGCGCCGATGGCCGCGGGCGATTTCACCGACGCCTCGATGGACTGCAGCATCGCGCGACGCCGGGAGTAGTCGACCGGCCGGCGGTTGTCCGGATCCACCAGCGAGAAGTCCCAGGCCTCAT
Organism: Usitatibacter sp.; assembly: GCA_039915735.1. Classification (GTDB taxonomy): domain Bacteria; phylum Pseudomonadota; class Gammaproteobacteria; order Burkholderiales; family Usitatibacteraceae; genus Usitatibacter. The sequence continues at coordinate 33,607 of JBDSMR010000135.1, forward strand.
TGCCCTGGTAGATGTCGGGCACGCCAGGCGACGTCATCTTCACCATCACCATCGAAAGCCCGTTGAGGAAGCCGATCCAGGCCACGGGCTCCACGGACACGCGCAGGTCCGCGAGGAACGCGTTGCCGATGTGGTCCTCGAGCAATGCCCGCACGAAGCTGGTCGTCGCGGCCTCGTAAGGCTGGTTCACGTTGGCCCAGCTGGTGCGCTGCTTCGCCTCGCGCGTCGCCTTCTGCATGTAGGCGACGATGCGCTCGGTGTACGCCTTCATCGCCTCGTGCGCGCCGCCAACTGGAAAGCTGCCCAGCAGGACCTGGTAGAGCAGGTACTCGTCGTTGGGGGATGGCGCCATCTGGCCGTCGACCTCGGCCTTGCGGGCCTCGTTGATGCGGCGCCACTTGCGCAGCTGCAGGCGCCACTCGGGCACCTTCTCGGAGATCACGTCGATGCGCGCGCGCACATCCTCGCTACGCTTGTTGTCGTGGGTCGAGGTGGCCAGCATGGTGTGCGGCCAATGGCGCGCGCGATGCGAGCTGGCGCGATGGAAACGCGCGGGCGGGAAGCCGAATTCGGACGGGTCGCTGCCGACGTCGTTGAGCGACAGCAGGCGGTTATAGATGTAGAACGACGTGTCCTCGACCCCTTTCGCCATCACGGGAGAGGTGATCTGCTGGAACTTGCGCGCGAATTGGCGCACGGTGAGCGCAAGCGCCGGAGAGCTGGCCGGCAGCTCGCAGGTCAAGGCGTCACGCAGGAAGTCGAAGACACTCACGTCGGCGGCACGGCTTTCGCTGCGCGCGCGCGTGATCGCCCACTCGATGTAGCGGCGATCCTCCGGTCCCACGTGGTCGTCGATGTAGGTGCGGTACACCGGGAAGGCGGCGATGACGTCGGCCAGGCCTTCGCGCAGCGTCGTGAACGTGAAGTCGCGCGTATTGCGGTCCGCGCGCGAGATGCGCGCCAGGCGCGAGGTGAGCACCGTGAGCTCGCTTGCCAGGGCGGTGCGCAGCACCAGGCGCTTGTTGCGGCGCGCGATTTCCTCGAACGACGTCTCCGCGTTGATGAAGCCGTCATACACCCGCGTGAGGCGCGCCTCCGCAGCGGGGTCGACGAAGAGTCCGTTGACCACGTTGGCGAAGCGGTAGCCGGTGGTCCCGTGCACCGCCCATTCTTCCGGAAGGTTCTCGAAGGGCGCGACGATCTTCTCCACCACCACGTAGGTCGGCTTGCCGCAGGCGTCCTGCAGGCGCTGGAAGTATTCACGCGGATCGTAGAGGCCGTCCGGATGGTCGATGCGCAACGCTTCCACGGCGCCTTGCCTGACCAGCTGCACGATCTTGCGGTGCGTGATGTCGAAGACCGCGCGATTTTCCTGCCGCAGCGCGGCCAGGTCGTTGATGTCGAAGAAGCGCCGGTAGTTGATCTCGTCCTGCGCCACGCGCCAGAAGGCGAGGCGATAGGGCTGGCGCTCGAGCAGGTCGTGCAGCTCGTCGTAACTCGCCGGGTCATCGGGGCGCCCGTTGAGCACCTCTATCGCCCGCGTGATCGCCTCGCCGACCCGCGGTTGGGCGCGCGCGAGCGACGCGAGCCGTGCCTTGAGCACTTCCTTGTTGAGATTGCGCTCGTCTACCCGCGCGCGCGTGGTTTCGTCGCGCTTCGGCAGGCTCGCGAAGGACTCCATCAACGAGCGCAGCGCCTGCGCCTGGTGCGAGAGATCTTCGCCCGCCGCTTCCAGCGCGCGCACGGCCGGAGCCAGGATGCGCGGGTACTGCTGCGGGTCGATCGGCAGGCGGTGCTCGAAGTAGCGCACGGCGATGGCGCCGACGGCAGGCTCGAATCCCAACTTGAGCTTTCCGCCCGCGAGCTCCACGCCGTAGTGGCCGCCGAGCACCGGCAGCAGCACGCGGTTGGTCAGGTTCTCGGAGGGCGGACGCCAGTCGATGTCGAAGAATTCCCCCAGCGTTGAAGCCGGGCCGTTCTCCAGCAGGTCCTGCCACCACTCGTTGTCGGCGCCGAGCACGCCCATGTGGTTGGGCACGATGTCCATCATCTGCGCGAGGCCATGGCGCTTGAGCTCGGCCACGAAGGCGTCGAAGTCCTCGTGCGTGCCGATCTCGGGATTGATCTCGTCGTGGTCGACGATGTCATAGCCGTGCTGGCTGCCGGGGCGCGCGCGCAGGTACGGCGAGCAGTAGACATGGCTCACGCCGAGTGCGGCAAGGTAGGGCACGAGCGCGGTCGCGTCCTTGAATGTGAAGGTGTTGTGCAACTGCAGTCGATAAGTGGCGCGTGGGATGCGCGCATCGCCGATGCCTGCGGGCACTTCGCGCCGCGTGCGCTTGGCGCCGCGCGTCTCCGCCAGCAGTCGCGTCACTGAGCGGAAGCGCTCGTCCCGCCCCCAGCTCTCCACCGGCACCGGCAGCTTGTGCTGCCAGTTGGGATACTGCTCGATGGTGCCCGGCAGGTTGGGTTGGTCGACCACGCCGAGCACATCTTCCATCTGCGCAACCATCACCGCAGCCGGCGCACGCGCGACGAACTCGTGGACCGCGTCGCGCAGCATCATGCTGGCCTTGCCCTGCGCCGGCGTTCCCGCGTCGGCCAGGCCTTCTTTCACCAGGGCCTCGAGGAGATGGCGGCGATCTTCGGCGCGGGCGGCGCATTCGCGCTTGAGGGCCTCCTCATCGAAGAGGCCAAGGGCGGCGCGGGTGCGCAGGTCTTCCTCCTGCCACCAGCCAGTGAAGGTGGGCAGGTCGTGCGTGCCCCACGCAACCAGCGCGCGGCGCGGATACTCCGCGGGCGCCTTGAAGCGGCCATTGTCGCGCTCGAACATCAGCAGGCGATAGGAAAGGATCTCCGCGTCGGCCAGTTGCTTGCGCAACTCATCGGAAACCGTGCCCAGATCCTCGCCGATCACCAGGCAGCGGTTGCGATGGCTCTCGAGCGCAACGATGCCGAGCAGGTCCTCGGCGGGATAACTCACGTAGGCGCCCTGGTCCGCGCCCTTGCCCGACGGCACCCACCAGAGACGCGAAAGGCCCATCACGTGGTCGATGCGAAGCGCGCCGGCCCGGGCCATGTTGGCGCGCAACGTGGCGATGAACGGCGCGTACGCGGCGTCTCGCAGGCGGCGTGGCGCGAAGGGTGGCAATCCCCAGTCCTGGCCCGCGCGGTTGAACTCGTCCGGCGGCGCGCCGACATTCACGCCCAGCGCGTAGAGCTCCTGGTTGGCCCACGCCTCGGAGCCGTCGGGCGCGATCGAAATCGCCAGGTCGACGTAGAGCCCCACCGACATTCCCAGCTCGCGGCACCGCTCCTGCACCGTGGCGAGCTGCTGGTCCGCGATCCACTGCAGGTATTCGTGCAGTCCGACGCGCTCGGGATTGTGCTCGGCGAAGCTGCGCGCGGCTTCGCCCTCAGGATCGCGAAACTCCTGCGGCCACTGGTGCCACTTGCCGCCGTGGAATTCGGCGAGCGCCTCGTGCAGCGCGTGGCGGCGCAGCTGGCCTCCGCGAGACTCGCGGAACTGCGCGAAGGCGCGGCCGCGCGTGGTGGCGGCGGTGAGGTGCCGCGCGCGGAAGCTTTCGTACATCCTGCCGAACATCATGCGCAGCACGCTGGCTACCGCGGCGTAGTTGACGCCCGCGCTCTCGCGCAGCGGTTCGGTTTCCTTGCGCCATTGCCCATGCAGGGCGCGGTCCGCGGCGCAGAGCTCCGCGAAATCGACGGTCGCTTCCACGTCGATGTACATCGGGTTGAAGAACAGCCGGCTCGACGGGCTGTAGGGGCTCGCGGTTCCCGGATCGCGCAGCGAGAGCGCGTGCAGCGGGTTGGTGCCGATGATGCCGGCGCCGCGCCTCGCCCAGGTTTCCGCGCAGACCTTGAGGTCGCCGAAGTTACCGATGCCGGCATTGCGGGCGCTGCGCAGGCCGTAGAGCTGCACGGTGGTTCCCCACACGCGCCCGCCGGTCCCACGTTCCACTCCATGGGAGCCGGAAGCCATCGCCGGCGGCACGTAGCAACGCTCGGGCACAACCGCCACCTGGCCGGAGCCCAGCAGCGTGTCGCCTTCCAGCAGCGTCACGCGGTGATAGCCGTCCGGCAGGTCCACGGGCAGCGGCAGGAGGAACGCCCTCGCACGGAGATGATCATGCTGGTACTCATCGACCTTTGCGAGGCGCACGGGGTTGAATGCTTCCTCGCGAATGTCGCCGCTCTCGGCGGTCACGCGCCAGGCCAGCGGCCGCGAAAGCGAGGCCTCGGTGAGCTGGATGCGCATGCCACGGCCAAGCTGGCTTGCGCGCAGTACCGTCATCGCGGGCACCACTTGCATCCAGGCGGCGCGTTCGTCCGCGGCGTGGCGCGCCTCGACCGCCTGCGGGTCCGCGGCATCCACGCCCATGGCAGCCAGCAGCGCGCGCACGCTGTCCTCGGGAGTCACGCGCCAGTTGCCCCAGACGTCGTGGTAGCCGGTGCTGACGCCGTAGCGCTGCGCGAGCTTCTCCAGCCGATGTTCCATCACGCGGACTCGAGCGTCCAGGCGCCGCTCCAGGCGGCCAGCGAATCCGCGTGAGGTTCGCCACCTTCGAAATGCAGCAGCTTGCCGACGCCCGCCTTCATCAACACGGGGCGATTTCCATAGTTGGCGCGCAGGTGAAGGCGCGAACCGTCGCCCAGCTTCCAGTCGATGGCGATGCCGGTCTCGCTGGTAATCGAGAAGGAACCACTCGCGCCGTGCAGCAGGCGCGGCACGATGGCGCGCGCGCGCAGGTGCAGCAGCGCGCGGTAGTGCTCCAGCCACGCGGCGTTTTCGCGCGCGCCCAGCTGCTCCCAGTCGAGCTTGGAGTCAAGGAAGGTGCGCGGATCATTGGGGTCAGGAATTGTGTCGGTCGCGCCGTCGCCGGCGAAACGCGCAAACGCGGCGAATTCGCGTCGGCGGCCTTCGCGCACCGCGCGCGCCAGGTCACCCTTGAAGTCGCAGAAGTAGAGGAACGGCGTATTGGCGCCGAACTCCTCACCCATGAAGAGCAACGGCACGGACGGCGCCAGCAATAACGTGGCGGAGGCAAGGCGCAGGGCCTTGGGCGGGGCCAGTGTCACCAGCCTTTCGCCCATCGCACGATTGCCGACCTGGTCGTGGTTCTGCAGGAACGGCACGAAGGCTTCGAGCGGCAGGTGCGACGAGTGCTCTCCGCGTTGATCGCCATTGCGATGCGCCGAAGGCTCCCCTTGATAGGAAAATCCCTCGGAAAGCGTGCGCGCCAGGTGCCACGCCGGCCGATCGGCGTAGTCGCGGTAGTAGCCATCACGCTCGCCGGTCAGCAGGAGATGGAATGCATGGTGCGCGTCGTCGTTCCACTGCGCGGTCGCCTGCCGCGAGTCGCGCGCCAGCAACGTGGCCGAGTTGGCGTCGTTCTCCAGCACGATGTGCACGTGGCGCTCGAGTCCTGGTCCCGCGGCCACGGCCTCGGCGATCTCCGTGACGATGTGCGTGGGCGAGTCGTCGGCGATGGCATGGATGGCGTCCATGCGCAAGCCGTCGAAGCGATACTCCTGGATCCAGTAGAGCGCGTTGTGGATGAAGAAATCGCGCACGGTGCGGGAGTGATCGCCGTCGAAATTGATCGCAGCGCCCCACGGTGTCTGGTGCGCGGCGTTGAAGAACTGCGGCGCGTACATCGAAAGGTAATTCCCCTCGGGCCCGAAGTGGTTGTAGACCACGTCGAGCAGCACCATCAGCCCGCGCTGGTGGGCGGCATCGATGAAGCGCTTGAGGTCCTCCGGCGTCCCATAGGCGGAGTCAGGCGCGAAAGGCAGCACGCCGTCATATCCCCAGTTGCGCGTGCCGACGAAATCCGCGAGCGGCAGCAGCTCAATTGCAGTGATGCCGGTATCCGCAAGATGGTCGAGGCGCGCGGTGGCTGCGGCGTAGGTGCCTTCGCTGGTGAAGGCACCGATGTGCATTTCGTAGACCACGGCTTCATGCCACGGACGGCCGCGCCAGGCGTCGTCCTGCCAATCGTAGGCCTGGGGATCGACGACCACGCTAGGCGCATTCGCATCCCACGGGTTGAAGCGGGACGCGGGGTCGGCAACGGCGGGGCCACCGGCCTTCACGTGAAATGCGTAAGCGTCACCTGGCCGCACGCCCGCAATGCGGGCCTCGTGCCAGCCATCGCCGACGGCCTCCATGGCGGCGGTCCGCGCGGGGTTGCCGAATTCGATGCGCACCAACTCGCAGGCCGGCGCCCAGAGGCGGAACCGCGTCGCCTCCTCGCCGAACTGCGCGCCGAAAGGCATCTCGTGCCGGCGCTTCATGCAGCCCCAGCCTCGAGTTGTCGCAGGACCACGAGAGAACGGCCCTGGAGCGGATACGCGGCGGGCGGCGATTGGTGCTGCGCCGGAGGCTCCCCGGCCTCGAAGGACGTGTCGACCTCGGTGCGCCAGCTGATTCCCGGCGGCAGCGCGAATTCGATCTGGTCGTGGTGCGCGTTGAAGAGGACGAGGTAGCTCGCGTCATGCAGCGGGCGGCCGCGCTCGTCGAGCTCCGGCAGCTGCTCGCCATTGAGCCACATGCCGAGGCAGCGTGCGAACTCCTTCTCCCACTCCTCGGTGGTCATCTCATGGCCGTCGGGCTTGAGCCACGCGACATCCTTGCGACCTTCGTCACCGACGGCGACGCCATGGAAGAAATCACGACGGCGGAAGATCGGGTGCTCCTTCCGCAGGCGCACCAGCTTCTTGGTGAAATTGAGCAGCCTCCACTTCGGGTCGTCCCAGTACCAGTTGTGCCAGTTGAGCTCGTTGTCCTGGCAGTAGGTGTTGTTGTTGCCCTGCTGCGTGCGGCCGACTTCGTCGCCGGCTGTGAGCATGGGCACGCCCTGGGAGAGCAGCAGCGTGGCGAGGAAGTTGCGCTTCTGGCGCTCACGCAGCGCGATTGTTTCCGCGTCGTCGCTGGGGCCTTCCACGCCGTGGTTCCACGAAACGTTGTTGTCGCTGCCGTCGCGGTTGTCCTCGCCATTGGCCTCGTTGTGTTTCTCGTTGTACGAGACCAGGTCGTGCAGCGTGAAGCCATCGTGCGCGGTGACGAAGTTCACGCTCGCGCAGGGCCCGCGGTCGTTGCGCCCGAAGAGGTCGTGCGATCCCGTGAGGCGGCGCGCGAAATCGCCGATCAGCCCGCCGTCACCCTTCCAGTAGGCGCGCATGGTGTCGCGGTACTGGTCGTTCCATTCTGCCCAGCCCGGCGGGAAGGACCCCACCTGGTAGCCGCCATCGCCGAGGTCCCAGGGCTCTGCGATCAGCAGGCGCGGCGAAAGCACCGGGTCCTGGCGCAGCACCGCGAAGAAAGGCGAAAGTACATCGAAGGCGGCGCTGTCGCGCCCGAGCGTGGACGCGAGGTCGAAGCGGAAGCCGTCGACGTGCATCTGCGACACCCAGTAGCGCAGCGAATCGATCACCATCTGCAGCACGCGCGGGAAACGCAGGTCGAGCGAGTTGCCGCAGCCGGTAAAGTCGCTGGTGTGGCGCCGGAGCTCACCCAGTCGGTAGTACGAATGGTTGTCCACGCCGCGAAACGAAAGGGTCGGTCCCATCTCGTTGCCTTCGCCGGTGTGGTTGTAGACCACGTCGAGGATCACCTCGAGGTTGTTCTGGTGCAGCACCTTCACCATCTGCTTGAACTCGCGCACCGGGTCGTGCACGGCAAATCGCGGCTCAGGCGCGAAGAAGCCCAGCGTGTTGTAGCCCCAATAGTTGCGCAGGCCCCGATTGACCAGCCCGCGGTCGTCGACGAACGACTGCACCGGCAGCAGCTCGAGCGTGGTCACCCCAAGCGACTTGAGGTGGTCGATCACCTGTGGTGCCGTGAGGCCGAGGTACTTGCCCTTGTCCTCGGTCATCACGTCGGGATGCAGGCGCGTGTAGCCGCCGACATGCATCTCGTAGATGATCCGTTCGCTGCAGGAGCGGATGGGATGGAAATCGCCTTCCCAATCGAAGGTGTCGTCGACCACCACGCATCGCGGCATTCCCGGGGCGCTGTCGCGCTTGTCGAAGGAGAGGTCTTCCTTCTTGCTGCCGATGGTGTAGCCGAACTGCGCGTCGCTCCACTTGATCTCGCCGCTGAGGGATTTGGCGTACGGATCGAGCAGCAGTTTGTTCGGATTGAAGCGGTGCCCATTCTCCGGGTCGTAGGCGCCGTGCACGCGATAGCCATAGAGGGCGCCGGCCTTGAGGCCCGGGATGTAGCCGTGCCAGACAAAATCCGTGCGCTCGCGCAGCGTGAGGCGCTGCACCTCGCGCTTGCCGCCTTCATCGAAGAGGCACAACTCCACCTTCTCCGCGTTGCGCGAGTAGATCGCGAAGTTCACGCCTTCGTCATCGAGCGTGGCGCCAAGCGGATAGGCGCTACCGGGCCAGAGTTCTGCGGCCCCGGATTGCGATATGTTTGTTCTTGTCATGTCTTTGCCAGCTCCAGGAGGCCGCGCAACGGAATCTCGAGCCAGTCGGGGCGATTGGCGATTTCGTAGCGCAGCTCGTACAGCGCCTTCTCGATCAGGAAGAGATCGAGCAGGCAACGGAAAGACTCGGGTTGCGCGGGGACCGAACACAGTCCGGGCGATGCCTTGGCATAACCCTCGAGGAAATGCCGCGTTGCATCACGTTCCCAGGCGGCGAGCGCATCGAGGCCGGCAGCTTCATTGCCCGCGCCCGGCTCTCGCCGCAGTGCGGCCGCGTGTGATGCGTAGCTGAATGATCGCAGCATGCCGGCCACGTCGCGCAGCGCGCTCGACTTGGCGCGGCGTTCTTCGAGCGAACGCGCGGGCTCGCCTTCGAAGTCGACGATGATGAAGTCGTCGCGCGACACCAGCACTTGCCCCAGGTGCAGGTCACCGTGGAAACGCGTCCTGGACAAGCCCGCGATGTCCGGCCTGAGGTTGCGCAGGCGGGCGCGGATTGCGTCGCTACCCAGCACCAGGCTGGCCACCTTCGGCCGCAGCGCGTCGGGCAGGCGCGGCAACGCCTCCTGGACCACCGCAAGTGTCTTGTCGAGCTCGGCCTCGATGCCGGTGCACCAGTTGTTGAGGTCGGCTTCGCTCACCGGCTCGGGATCGAACAGCGGATCGCCCGAAGGCTTCGCCAGCGCCACGTGCATCTCGGCGACCCGTCGGCCCAGGAGGGCCATGCGGCCGAGGTGGAAGTCCTGCGCGATGCGATCGCCGCTCGCCGGGGCATCGGCCAGGGGGGCTTCGGGCGCGTTCAGCATTCGGCCCAGGTGCTGGCAGGTCAGCGTCCACAGGTCGCCCTGGTTGGGGACGAAACCCTGGAGCACCGCGAGGGTCGCGGGTTCGCGCGCGCCTTCCTCGACGTATTCGACCGCGCCCGCCAGCGGCGCGATCTGCACAAAGGGCGAGCTCTCAGTGAGGAAACGCCCCATCTCCAGCTCCGGGTTCACGCCCGCGCGCTGGCGGCGGTAGCCCTTGAGGAACAGCTTGTCGCCGAAGAAAACCGCGGTGTTGCTCTGCTCCAGCGCCGGGATGCGCACCTCGTCTGCCAGCGCCGTCATCAGCGCGGGGAGGATCGCGGTGGAGCTGAATCGCAGCTTGCCCGCGCCAAGCGACGGCTCGTCCCCGGCGGCCATGGCGCGCGCGAGGTCGCGCGCGAATTCCGGGTTGGCAAAGGCGGCGTAGAAGACGCCGACTTTGTCACGGAACCTCACTTTGGCGATGAGAAAGGGGCCCCAGCGCTCGGTGGGCGAGTTGTCGCGCGTCTCCCATTCGAGCGCAAGCGGAAGGAAGTAGCGCTGCTTCTCGCCACTGTCCAGCTCGACATCAACGAACGAGATGTGCCAGGTGTTGGCAGCGGTCTTCCACGGCGAGAGCATGGTGACGCGCGCGTCGACGATCTTCTCGTTCTTCGCGGCGAACCAGCGTCGGCCGCGCAGGTAGGGCAGCAGCACCTCGTCGCGCATGCGCTCACGCGTGAGGTTGATCACCATCTTCGCCAGGTCCTGGCCGGCGCTGCCGCGGCCGAGCGCCTCCTGGAATCCATTGGCCAGCACCATCACCGGGATGCGGCGTTCCACCAGGCGCTCCTCGTGCCAGCCCGGCGGCTTCGCATCGGCCGCCAGGCGGAACGACATGTAGCCATGGCCCGCCAGCGTGAGCAGGTAGGGCAGCTTGCCGATGGGCGGGAAGGACTCCTGGCCGAGCAGCTCGACCGGAACACGCTTCTCGAAACGCGCGAGGTCCAGCTCCACGGCTTGCGGGACATGGGAAAGGTTGGCGACGCAGAGGATCGCCTCGTCCTCGAACTCGCGGATGTAGGCGAGGATCTTGCGATTGCCCGGTTCCAGGAACGTGATCGAGCCACGGCCGAAGGCCTTGTAGCGCCGGCGCGTGGCGATGAGGCGACGTGTCCAGTTGAGCAGCGACGAAGGATTGCGCGCCTGCGCCTCGACGTTTACTGCCTGGAAGCCGTAGAGCGGGTCCATCACCGGCGGCAGGTAGAGCCGCTGCGGGTCGGCCTTCGAGAAGCCGGCGTTGCGATCCGGGCTCCACTGCATCGGCGTGCGCACGCCGTTGCGGTCGCCGAGGAAGATGTTGTCGCCCATGCCGATTTCGTCGCCGTAATAGAGGATCGGCGCGCCCGGCATGGTCATCAGCAGGAAGGTGATGAGCTCGATCTTGTCGCGGTTGTCCTCCATCAACGGCGCCAGGCGCCGGCGGATGCCCACGTTGATGCGCATCCGCTGCTCGGAGGCGAAGATGCGATACATGTAGTCGCGCTCGCGGTCGGTCACCATCTCGAGCGTGAGCTCGTCGTGGTTGCGCAGGAAGATCGCCCACTGGCAGTTCGGCGGCAGGGGCGGGGTCTGCGACATGATGTCGACCAGCGGATGGCGGTCCTCCATCGCGATCGACATGTAGAGGCGCGGCATCATCGGGAAGTGATAGGCCATGTGGCATTCGTCGCCCGCGCCGAAATACTGGCTCACGTCCTCGGGCCACATGTTGGCTTCGGCGAGCAGCAGCTTGCCGACGTAGTGCTTGTCGAGGTCCGCGCGGATCGCCTTGATGATGTCGTGCGTTTCCGGGTTGTTTTCGTTGGTGGTGCCTTCGCGCTCGACGAGATAGGGGATGGCGTCGAGGCGGAAGCCGTCTATGCCCATGTCGAGCCAGAAATGCATCGTGCGCAGCACGGCGCGCAGCACGTGCGGGTTATCGAAGTTGAGGTCGGGCTGGTGGCTGAAGAAGCGGTGCCAGTAGTACTGCTCGGCCACCGGGTCCCACGCCCAGTTGGAAGACTCCGTGTCGGTGAAGATGATGCGCGTGCCCGCGTATTTCTTCGGGTCGTCGCTCCAGACGTAGTAGTTGCGCTTGCTGGAGCCCTTCGGCGCCCTGCGCGCGGCCTGGAACCACGGATGCTGGTCCGAGGTGTGGTTCACGATCAGCTCGGTGATGACGCGCAGGCCGCGTTCGTGCGCCGCGCGCACGAACTTCCTGACGTCATCGCGCGTGCCGTAGGGCGCGTGCACGTTTTCGTAGTCGGCGACGTCGTAGCCATCGTCGAGCATCGGGCTGGGGTAGAACGGCATCACCCAGATGGTGTTCACGCCGAGATCGCGGATGTAGTCGAGCTTCTGCGCCAGGCCCTTGAAGTCGCCGATGCCGTCGTCGTTGGAATCGAAGAACGCCTTGACGTGTACCTGGTAGACGACCGCATCCATGTACCAGAGCGGGTCGTCCGGCATGGCGGTCTGGAGCGCCGGGTGGGCCCCGGTGGTGTATTGGCGCGTGTCCATGTCAGGTCACCGCGAAGAGGTGGGCGGGTGCGTGGGCGGGATCCAGGCGCACGAAGTTGCGGCTTCCATACCAGGTATAGGTGGCGCCGTTGAGCGCGTCGCGAACCGAATACGCCGCGCCCGGCTCAAGCCCGAACTGCGCCAGGTCGACGTTGACGAAGCCGGCCTGCGGATTTTGCGGATCGAGGTTCACCACCACCAGCACCCGGTCGTCGCCGTCGCGCTTGGAGTAGGCGAACAATGCCTCGTTGTCCGTGGGGTGGAAGACGAGGCTTTCGTTGGATTGCATCGCACGGTGGCCGCGGCGGAATTCATTCAGGCGCGTCATCAGGGGCGCCAGGCTTTCCGGGCGCGAGCGGTCCCAGTGTCGCAGCTGGTACTTCTCCGAATCGAGGTACTCCTCGGATCCGGGATCGCGCGGACGGTTCTCTCCGAGCTCGTAAGCGGGGCCGTAGACGCCATAACTCGCGGCCAGCGTTGCGGCCAGCAGCAGGCGAATGCGGAACATGCCGAGGCCCGCGTTCTGCAGGTGGTACGGCAGGATGTCCGGCGTGTTCGGCCAGCAGTTGGGACGGAAATACTCGCGCGAAGCGCCCTGCGCGAGTTCGGTGAAATATTCGGTGAGCTCCGCCTTGCTGCCGCGCCAGGTGAAGTAGGTGTACGACTGCGTGAAGCCGAGCTTCGCCAGCCGATGCATCACGTGCGGACGCGTGAAGGCCTCGGCCAGGAGCAACACGTCCGGATGCTCGCGTTTGATCTCCGCGATGGCCCACTCCCAGAACGGGAAGGGCTTGGTGTGCGGATTGTCGACGCGGAAGATCTGTACGCCCTGCGCGATCCAGAAGAGGAACACGTCGCGCAACGCCTGCCACAGCGGCTGCCAGTCAGGCGTGTCGAAGTCGATGGGGTAGATGTCCTGGTACTTCTTCGGCGGATTTTCGGCGTACTGGATGGAGCCATCGGGCCGCGCGCGGAACCACTCCGGATGCTCGGCCACCCACGGATGATCAGGCGCGCACTGGAACGCGATATCCATCGCGATCTCCATTTCACGCGCGCGCGTCGCCATCACGAGGTGGCGGAAATCGGCCAGCGTGCCCAGTTCCGGAAGAATGGAGAAGTGGCCGCCTTCGCTCGCGCCGATGGCCCAGGGGCTGCCGACATCGCCTTCCTCCGCAGCGGTCGCGTTGTTCCTGCCCTTGCGCTTCTCGCGGCCGATCGGATGGATCGGAGGGAGGTAGAGCACGTCGAAGCCCATGGCGGCGATTTCGTCGAGGCGCTCGTCGAGATCGGCGAAGGTGCCATGCTGGCCGGGCGTCTGTGAGCAGGAGCGGGGAAAGAGCTCGTACCAGCTGCTGTAGCGCGCGCGCTCGCGATCTACGGTGACGGGGTACGCAATGGTGAGCGTGAGCCCATCGCGCGGCGCATTGGCCACGGCGAGGGCGAAGAGGCTTTCATCGAGGGCGATGGCGCGCAGGCGCTCGACATCGGTCTGCTCGCGAAGGATGCGCGCCCACGGCTCGAGCAGCTCGGTGTCGCGCTCGCTCGACCCTTCGGCGCTGCGCTCGATCAGCTCGGCGCCCATGCTGGCGGCGAGCAGCAGGTCCTGGGGGTCCGTGCGGCGCGCGAAGGTCTCGCGCCAGTAGCCGAGGTGATCGATCCAGCAGGCGACCGAATATTCCCACTTGCCGCTGCGATCGACGCAGAACTGCGCGCTCCATACATCGTCGAGGCCGGGCTCCATGGCGATTTCGCGCCAGGTCTTGTCGCGGGGGCCGCGATAACGCACCGCGCAGGCCACGCGCTCATGCCCATGCGCGAAACACGCCGCGGTCACCGTCACGCATTCACCGATGACGCGCTTGATCGCGAAGCGCCCGCCGTCGACGCAGGGCGACACGTCCTCGACAATGGTGGGTGACGGTATCTCCCGCTCCCTGGGGAGAGGGCCGGGGAGCGGGTTGCTCATTCAGACTCCTCCGGCGTGAACATCACCACTCCCAGCGGCGGGAGCGTGAGGACCACTGAATTGGTACGCCCGTGCCAGGTGAATTCTTCCGAAACCACGCGGCCCAGGTTGCCGACGCCGCTGCCGCCGTAGCGGTCGGCGTCACTGTTGAGGATTTCGCGCCAGCCACCGGCCATCGGCACGCCGACGCGATAACCTTCGCGCGGAATGGGCGTGAAGTTGCAGGCCACCAGCACTGGCCGGCCCGCGTCGGGCCAGCGCAGGTAGGTGATGACGCTGTTTTCGGAATCGTTGCCGTCGATCCATTCGAAACCATCTTCTGAGAAGTCGCGGCTGTGCAGCGCGCGTTCCCCGCGATAGGTGCGGTTGAGGTCGCCGATCCAGTGCTGCATGCCGGCGTGGTCCGGCTCCTGGGTGAGGCCCCAGTCGAGCGCACGGTCATGGTTCCACTCGCGCCACTGGCCGAACTCGCCGCCCATGAAAAGCAGCTTCTTGCCCGGGTGGCTCCACATCCAGCCGAACAGCAGGCGCAGGTTGGCGAGCTGCTGCCACCGGTCGCCCGGCATCTTCGAGGAGAGCGACTTCTTGCCGTAGACCACCTCATCGTGCGAAAGCGGCAGCACGAAGTTCTCGCTGAACGCGTACCAGAGCGAAAAGGTGAGGTCGCTGTGGTGATAGCGGCGGTGGATCGGATCGTGAGCCAGGTAGTCGAGCGTGTCGTGCATCCAGCCCATGTTCCATTTCATCGAGAAGCCGAGGCCGCCCGAATACACCGGCCGCGAGACCTGCGGCCACGAGGTCGATTCCTCCGCGATGCAGCGCGTGTCCGGAAATTCGCGCCCGATGGCGGTGTTGAGCACGCGCAGGAACTCGATCGCCTCGAGGTCTTCCCTGCCGCCGTGCACGTTGGGAATCCACTCGCCATTCCTGCGGCCGTAGTCGAGGTAGAGCATCGAGGCCACGGCGTCCACCCGAATGCCATCGATGTGATATTGCTCGAGCCAGAAGAGGGCGCTCGAGACCAGGAAGGCGCGCACTTCATGGCGGCCGTAGTTGAAGATGTTGCTCTTCCACTCCGGATGGAAGCCGCGCCGCGGGTCCGCATGTTCGTAGAGATGGGTGCCGTCGAATTTGTCGAGGCCGTGTTTGTCGGCGGGGAAGTGCGAAGGCACCCAGTCGAGGATCACGCCGATGCCCGCCTGGTGCAGCACGTCGACGAGGTACATGAAGTCCTGCGGCGTGCCGTAGCGCGCGGAAGGCGCGAAGTAGCCGGTGGTCTGGTAGCCCCACGAGCCGTAGAACGGGTGCTCGGTGATCGGCATCAGCTCCACGTGAGTGAAGCCCAGCCAGTTCAGGTATTCGGCCAGCGGCTGCGCGATCTCGCGGTAGCTCGGCATCTGGTCGTTGCCATGGCGGCGCCACGAACCCAGGTGCAATTCATAGGTGGAGCACGGCGCATCCATCGCGTTATGCGCCGCGCGCGTGCCCATCCAGTCCGCATCGTTCCAGTTGTACTCGAGCGACCAGGCGCGTGAGGCCGTGAGCGGCGGCACCTCGTTGTGGAACGCGAACGGATCGGCCCGGTCTTCGGCCACGCCGTGCGCATTGGTGATTGAGTATTTGTAGGTCTGGCCACGGGACACGCCGGGGATGTCACCTTCCCAGATGCCGGAGTTGTCCCAGCGCACCTTTAGCGGATGCGCGTGCCGGTCCCAGCCGTTCCAGTCGCCGATGACGGAAATGGCTTGCGCGTTGGGCGCCCACACCGCGAAGTGCGCGCTGCCCGCTTCGCCCGCGCCGAGGTGGCAACCGAGCTTGTGATGGAGGGAAGCGTGCGTGCCTTCCCGAAATAGGTATATGTCGTGCTCGGTCAACATGAAGAAGGGGCCTCGAGCCGCCCCGCGCCTTTAATGGAGGTTTTGTTGGTGTTTGTCCAGCATCGCGGACGTGATGAGCGTGATGCCCTTGTCCGTGACGTGGAAACGCTGACGATCCGCTTCTGGATCGTAGCCCGCGACGAGGCCCGCGGGGATGTGGCAACCCTGGTCGATGACCACGCGGCGCAGCTTCGCTCCGCGGCCGATCTCGACCTCGGGAAGGATCACTGCGTCGGTGATCTCGCAGTAGCTGTGCACGCGCACGTTGGAGAAGAGGATGGAGCCGCGCACCGTCGCGCCACTGACGATGCAGCCGCCGGAGACCATCGAATCGATGGCGGTGCCGCGGCGCCCCTCGAGGTCGAAGACGAACTTGGCCGGAGGCAGCTGTTCCTGGTGGGTCCAGATCGGCCACGACTGGTCGTAGAGGTTGAGCGCGGGCGACACGCGCGTGAGCTCGAGGTTGGCTTCCCAGAATGCGTCGATGGTGCCAACGTCACGCCAGTAGGG
>JBDSMR010000144.1:0-10213 GCA_039915735.1 Usitatibacter sp.
TTCAGCGCGCCCACGCAGAGCTACAAGCTGTGGGTGACGGAAGTGGCGCAGATGCAACAGGTGGTTGCCGCCAACAAGCTGCTCGACGAGCTCAACAAAAACGGCTTCATCGCGCTCTACATCAACTTCGACACCGGCAAGTGGGACCTCAAGGATGACGGCAAGGCCACGGTTGCGGAGATCGTGAAGATGCTGAAGACCGCACCGACCCTCAAGATCGGCATCGAGGGCCATACCGACAACGTGGGCCAGGCGGCTGCCAACAAGACGCTCTCCGAGAAACGCGCGCAAAGCGTGATGAACGCGATTGTCGCGGGTGGTATCGACGCCAAGCGCCTTTCCTCTGCCGGCTTCGGCCAGGAGAAACCCGTCGCTGACAACCGCGGCGAAGAAGGCCGCGCAAAAAATCGCCGCGTGGAGCTGGTGAAGAAATAAAATGGGAGGGTGACCTCCCTCATCCACCGTTGTCCGAAGTGCGGGGCGTATTTCAACCCGCCCCGCGACGCAACCGCCGCATGCCCGCAATGCGGCATCTGGTTCCGCAAGTGGAAGACGGAGCCGGCCGCGCCGCTGGTGGAGCACATCGACATTGCTGAGGAGGCTGCGGAGGAATCCGCGGTCGCCGACCCGGTCACCTTCTACGGCCGCCTTGCCGGCCTCGCCTTCGTCGCCATCTGGGGCATCCAGCTCTCACTCCTCGACTACCGCGTGGGGGAGCAGGGCGAGTCGTTCATGCACAATATTCTGCTGCCGATCCACGAGGCGGGGCATATCTTCTTCATGCCCCTCGGACATTTCATGATGATCCTGGGCGGCAGCTTCTTCCAGGTGGCGTTGCCGCTGGGCATTGGCGTGGCGTTCCTCTGGAAACAGCGCGAGCCCTTCGGTGCCGCAATGATGTTGTGGTGGGCGGGGGCGAGCTTGGTCGATCTCTCCCCTTATGTCTGGGATTCGCTTCAACCGCAGCTCACCTTGCTCGGCGGGCACACCGGCGCCGAGGGTGGGCCGCATGACTGGATCTACCTGCTGGGCACGCTGGGCATCCTGCATCGCGCCCATGGGTGGGGGGTGTTCGTGCATCACCTCGGTGTGCTGATGATGTTCGCGGGCGTGGCCTGGGGTGGTTGGTTCTGCTGGAAGGTCTTCAAGGTACGGCGGGAGGCAGCCCGATAAGCCTGTTGGGTGCCGTATCATCGGGCCGATGAACGATCTGCAATCCCTGCGCGACCAGCTGCGCCAGTTTGCCGCCGAGCGTGAGTGGGACCAATTCCACTCGCCCAAGAACCTCGCCATGGCGCTTTCCGTGGAAGCGTCCGAGCTGCTCGAGGCGTTCCAGTGGCTTACCGAGGAACAGAGCAAGGCCCTGGCGCCTGAGGTGAAGGCCGAGGTGGCCGCGGAAGCCGCCGATGTGCTGCTGTATCTCGTGCGCCTCTGCGACAAGCTCGACATCGACCTTCCAGCCGAGGCACACGCAAAGATGCGCCGCAACGCGGAAAAGTATCCGGTCGAGAAATCGCGCGGCAACAACACCAAATACACGAAGCTCTAGCCGTGACCCATCCCATCATCCAGTGGACTGAAAACGGGCATGCACGCAAGGCGCGCTGGCGCTCGGAGGCCGGCACGCCTCCACCGGAGCGTGTCGAGGTTGCCGATGACCGCATGACGGCTGACGCGGCCTACGGCCTCGCGACGCAGGGCGTGGCGCTGCTCTGGCGTGGCGATTTCCACCAGGCGCGCCAGATGCTGGTGGCACTCGCAAGCCGTGCCGACCGGCATCCGCGCAGGAAAAAAGGCGCGCCGCCGAAGCCGACCACTTTCCCGGACGCGTTCCACGCCCACCGGCAGGCACAGGCGCAACGTGCGCGAACGTTGAGCCGGCTGCTGGTGCCGTTTGATCGCGATTATTCGATTCCCCTGGGTCGCGCGCCTGACGTGCGCGAAGCCTGCCTCGATGCCTACGGTCCCGGCGATGCGCCTTCGGTGGCTTCGCTGCGTGACCTGCAGGGAATGATCGGCGCTTACGAATGGCGCTCGGCCGGTATCGAGATCCATGAGGCTGGCGGGCGCATCCATCCACACTACGGCATCTTTGCGCCGGTGAGGCGTGAATACATTGGGCTGGTTGCCACGGCGCCGATGCCAGACGCCTGCAAGGAAGACTGCGTCGCGTTTGATATTGGTACGGGCACCGGCGTGCTGGCTGCCGTGCTGGCCAAGCGCGGCTTCGCGCGTGTGATCGCGACCGATCTGGATGCCCGCGCCATCGCCTGTGCGCGCGATAACGTGGCGCAGTTGGGATTCGGCAATCGCGTTGAAGTGGTCGAGGCGAACCTGTTCCCGCCTGGCCGCGCGCACCTCGTGGTCTGCAATCCCCCGTGGATTCCCGCGCGTCCCAGTTCGCCGGTTGAACAAGGCATCTATGACTTCGAAAGCGGCATGCTGCGCGGTTTCCTCAATGGCCTGGTCGAGCATCTGGAACCCGGTGGAGAAGGCTGGCTGATTCTCTCCGATCTCGCCGAGCACCTGAAGCTGCGTAGCCGCGACGAGCTGCTCGGCATGATCGACGCGGCGGGCCTCAGGGTGGTTGATCGCATGGACACCAAACCGCGGCATCCGAAGGCGTCGGATACCAAGGATCCGCTGCACGTCGCTCGCGCCGCTGAAGTGACTTCGCTTTGGCGGCTGGCGGCAACATGAACGCACCCTGAGCGCGGAAGATACGGTGGAGTTCGTGGTGGTGCGCAGCGACAACGAGCGGATTGTCGTCAAGACCTAGCGGGGTAGCGTGGCGCCCCCGAGCAGCGGGTAGGGATCGATCGCTTCACCCTTCCACCATTTCCGCTCCGGCCCGAGCTTGAAAATCGCGAAGTGCAGGTGCGGCGCTTTCGGGGCGGCATTGCCGGTGCTTCCCACATACCCGATCACATCTCCGCAGCGGACCTGCGCGCCTTCCGCGAGGCCTTCGGCGTAACGATCGAGGTGCGCGTAGTAGTAGGCGATGCTTCCGGTCGAATCGAATTGATAGATGGTGTTGCCACCGGGCACGCTGAGGAAAAGTTTCGCCACCTTGCCGTCGGCCACCGCGTAGACCGGTGTACCGCGAGCGGCCATGATGTCGACCGCTTCGTGTGTATGCTCGCCACGTTTCTCACTGAAGGAGTCTCTCAGGCCTTTGAGGTCCTCGATCGGCAGCGGGAAGAGGAGGGTGCCGGGATTGGCGTTCCTCTCGAACGCAAACGCAAAGGCGGCAAATGCCGCGGTGATGCATATCACCGCAGTGGCCACCAGCATTCCACGCCCCTTCGCCATCTATTCCCTCACGTCCACCGAGGCACCCGCCGAGGCAATCGCGGAAAGTCGCTTCGCATCCCAGTTGGTCAAATGGACGCAGCCGTTGGTTTCGCTGTGACCCACTCGCGAGGGCTCGGGCGTGCCGTGGATGCCGAAGTGTTTTTTGCTGAGCCCCATCCACAATACGCCGACGGGGTTATTGGGGCCGGGCTTGATGGAAACCTTCTTGTGGGTGGGATTCTTGTCGTTCAGGAGCTCCGGGACGTAGTCGAACTCCGGGTCGGTCACTTCGTTCACGATCTTGAGCATGCCCACGGGCAGCTCGTCTTTCGGCGTGCCCAGGCTGATGGGGAAAAATGCGGCGGGACGGCCATCGGCGGTCATCGCCACCAGCGCTCGTTCCTTCTTGTGCAGCACGATCTTCGAAACCTTGGTGACGGTGGCGGGCGTCTCCACGTCCGGTACCTGGATTTCCACGCCTGCTTCGAGTTTCTTGCCGCGATTCAAGTCGCGCAGCAGCTTTGGACTGGCGTGGAAACGTTCGGCCAACGCCTCGCCGACGTTTTCGTAATCGAGGCGCGCGAGCTTGGCGCGCTCCATCGGGTCCTTCGGCACCTTCACGAAGGGGCCGGCCATGTCCTTGCTGGTGATGGTGTAGCCCTTCAGGTGAGCGGCGTCGTCGGTAGCCAATTCCTTCCAGGTCGCGGCGTCGACGCGGCCAGTGCGCTTCAACCCCCGCGCATCCTGGAAAGCGGCAACCGCCCGGCGCATGTTCTCGCCGAAACCGCCGTCGATCTCGCCGGGCGAAAACCAGGCGCGATCGAGCAGCACCTGGGCACGCACAACCGAAGGGCCATGGACGCCACGGGAGAGCGGGGGATTGGATTTCGCAAGGACCTCCGCGTGGGCGAGGGTGGCGGCAAGCAGCGCCGGGAGGAGCAGGACGGAGGTTCGCATGCAGCATTCTTCCCTGGGAGGCAGTCAGTGAATGTCGCTGTCGCCCGCTATCCTGCGTAGGACAAGTCCTTCACGCGCGAACCCTTAGAATGGTACCCATGGATAAAACACTCATAAGCTCCGGCTCGACTTTCGAGCGGGAAATCGGTTATTCGCGTGCGGTGGTGCAGGGCGATTGGGTATTCGTCTCCGGCTGCACCGGCTTTGACTACTCGAAGATGACGATCTCCGAAGATGTCGTGGAGCAGGCCGAGCAATGTTTCCGCAACATCGAGTCCGCACTCACGCAAGCGGGCGCCCGGATGGCGGACATCGTTCGCGTCACCTACATGCTCCCCGACGGCGCTGACTTCCAGCCTTGCTGGCCGGTGCTGCGCAAGTACCTGGGCGAGATCCGTCCCGCCGCCACCATGATTTCCTGTGGCCTGGCTGACGCGCGCATGCGTATCGAGATCGAGGTCACCGCACTCAGGATTCCCCAGCAGTCCGCTTGAGACAAGCGTAGTTCGTCCTCTGGGGGGCTTGCGCCATTTAATATACACATATACGATATATACATGAATCAAAGTGGCATGCCTGCGTGACCGCCGCTGCAACCCAACGCCTGGCGCGGGAAATCGCCCTCAACCGCGAATTCGTGGATGAGAAGGAGGTGGCATTCCTCTCACTCGCCTGGACGTGGCTGCGCATCGAACGCACCGGCAGGCAGTTCTTCTCGTCCTTCGGCATCACCGACGCCCAGTTCAACGCGCTGATGATCCTCTGGGACTATCGCCGCACGCCGCTGCAGCAGAAGGAACTGGCGGAGCTGCTGGTGGTCAACCCGGCCAGCCTCGGCGGGGTGGTTGACCGCATGCAGCTCAAGGGCTGGGTGCGCAGGGAGGACGATCCCGCAGATCGCCGCGCCTACTTTGTCCGCCTCACGGAGACGGGCATCTCCAAGCTCAAGGAGGTGCGCGGCCCGTACTACAAGTTGCTCGACGCTGCCTTTGAAGGCTTCGAGAACCGCGACCTCGGCAATTTCATCGACTTCAACGACAAGTTTCGCTCACGCCTGGACGGATACGCCGCCCAGCACGTACAGCGCGAAAGGAAAGGTTAGCCATGGGCTCCACCGTCTGGCGACTTCCCCGCAATCCCGCGAGCACCACGTCCCCAGCTCGATTGCCAACAAGCGCCGATGTCGTGATCATCGGCGCCGGGCTCACGGGGCTCTCGTGCGCCTATCACCTGCTGGAGTCCGATCCCGACGCTTCGGTTGCTGTGCTGGACGCCGCACCCCTCGGAAGCGGCGCGTCGGGCAAGACGATGGGCATGATCGCTCCCGGCCTCGGCCAGGGATTCGCAGGCCTGGTGCGCCGCATCGGCCTGCAGCGCGCCACCGCGATCTACACGGAGACTCGTGAGGCAGTGCGTGATGTGGCCGAGATCATCGCCTTCGAGGACATCGACTGCTGCTACGAGCATGTGGGGCGCCTGATGGTGGCGCACGGAGAGCAGGGCGAAGCCCGCTTGCTGCGCCAGGCCAAGGCACTCGAATCCGCGGGCCAGCCTTGTGTGCGGCTCAATGCCGATGAGCTCGCCGCGCGTATCAACCTGGAGACGGCGGCGCGCAAGGCAAAGGTCGCCGCGCTGTTCCTGCCGGACGCCGTCACGGTGGATCCACTGATGTTGCTTCACGGTTTCGCGCGGGCAGTTCAGGCAAGAGGTGGCGAGATCCATTGCGACGCGCGCGTGGCCGATGTTGTTGATGGCCGCCGCGTCACGGTTCGCCTGGCATCGGGTGCGATCATCAAGGCCGGCAAGGTGGTCCTGGCGACAGCCGCTGAATCGCCAAAACTTGCGAACCTCACGGGGCGGATCATCCCGGTCAGCATCAAGGTGATTGCCACCGCACCGCTCACGCCGGAGCAGCTGGCGCTCGTCGGATGGAAGGGTCGCGAGTCGATTGTTGATTCGCGCAAGCTCTTCAATTATTTCCGCCTCACACCCGACAATCGAATTGTCTTCGGTGGTGGCACGCCACTTTATGGCCTGCAGGATCCGCCGGACTACGAGGACCTCGAAGGCGAGCTGCACCAGACGTTTCCGCACAGCCACATGCTGCACGTCAAGCATCGTTGGGGCGGCACCATCGACTACACGCTTGATGGATTGCCGGTGGTGGGTCCGGTTCGCGTCGACGGCAACGTGCTGCATGCGGGCGGGTTCTGCGGCCATGGAATCGCACTCGGTGTTCGCGCCGGCCGCTGGGTTGCCGACGCGATCGTCGCCGTGCCGGAGCGGCGCATGCATCCCGACTTTCGCAACACCGCGCCGCTGGTCCCGGGCGACTGGCTGCGCAAGACCTGCTTCAACCTCGCTTCCGGCTGGATGAGGATGCGGGGCATCTGATGGCCACGCTCAAGGCCGGCAGCACGCGCGTGATCCTCAATCCGAGTGCGGCCGCGGGGCGTGCGGCGGGGCAGATCAATTCGGTGCGCGCGATGCTCGACCACGCGTGGCCTGGAATCGACTGGTGTGAGAGCAGGAGTGGTGCGCACCTCACTGAACTTTGTGCCGAGGCCGCGGCCGCCAACTACGAGAGAGTGGTGGTGGCGGGCGGCGACGGCACCATTCACCTTGCGGTGCGCGGCCTGGCCAATACCGCGACGCAGCTCGGGGTGATTCCGCTGGGCACCGGCAACGACTTCGCGCGCGCGGCCGGATTGCCGCTCGAAACCGAAGTGGCCGCGAAGCACTTGATCGAAGGAGTCGCGCGGCCGGTTGATCTCGGCGCGGTAAATGGCATTCCGTTCTGCTGCGTGGCAGGCATCGGCATGGATACGCCGGCGCTGGAGTTCATCCACAGCCTGCCGTTTGCCAAGCGCAACATCGTCTACCAGGCAGCGGCGGTGAAGACGCTGTTGACTTATCCGGGTTGCGAGCTTGAGGTGGAGCTCAATGGCGCCACGGTGCGCGAACGCGTGATCTTCGCTGCGTTCAGCAATACGCCGACGTATGCGGGCGGCAATCCAATTGCGCCCACCGGCTCGGTCTTCGACGGCCAGCTCGACTACTGCCTGTTCGCCAAGCGCCCGAAGGCCGCGCTCTTCAAGACGTTCCTCGAGATGCGCGCCGGCCAGCACATCGGCCGCGATGGCGTGTTGAGCGGCGTGGCCAACAAGGTTCGCGTCTCCGGTCCCGCACCCGTCGCCGTCACGCTCGATGGCGAGCTCACCGATATCCGTACGCCCGTTGAAATAACCCTGATGCCCGGCGCCATCCAGCTCATCGGCGCCACTGATGCAAAGAGAGGCTGACCATGGCTGCCATCGCACAAGTGCGTCCCCCGTGGGTGATGTCGCGCTCGCAGGACCTGATCTGGCTGCAGGGCTCCGTGATCGCGGGCCTGGTGCTGCTGGCCGCGTTCCTCGCACTGCCCGCGCTGGGGCAGGGGAGTTACAGCGCCGCGCACCCGGCCGTCTGGCTGCTGCTCTTCTGGGGCGTGGTGTTCGACGGTACCCACGTGATGGCCACTTACGCGCGGACTTATTTCGCGCCCGATGAAGCGTCGAAAGCCGCGCTGCCGGGCCGGGCGAGTTTTCTCTGGCTGGCGCTGGGACCCGCGGTTGCGCTGGTCGACTCCGCCTTCTTCACGCAGCAGCCTTCGATCGTGGGGCAGGCGGGAGCGCTGTTCGGGCTTTTCCTCGCCGCGGCCTATCTCTGGGCCTACTACCACCTCATCCGCCAGCACTATGGCTTCCTCGCGCTCTACCGCCGCAAGGAAGGTGGGACGCCTTCGCTCACCGCACCCGATGCGATGTTCCTCTGGGTCGGCAGCGCGTACCCATTCCTCAAGTACAACCTCTCGGACGCGTACAAGACGAGTGGGCTGCCGGTGCTGGTCCCCGATGCCTGGCTGCCGCTGCTGCGGGCCGCGCTCGATGGCGGCTTCGCGATTGCGATGGCGGCCATCCTGGTTGCCTGGTTCCTGCGCGCGCGCCGTGAGGGCGAGCAACCTGGGCCTAAGCACTTGTTCCTCGTCATCGTTGTTGCGTTCAGCAACCTCACCTTCACGCTGCTCCAGAACCTGCTGGTGATCACCGCGGTGCTCACCATCTTCCATAACCTGCAGTACCACCGCATCGTGTGGCAGTACGAGCGTGGCCATGCGCGCCTGCCGCTGGGTTCGATCGCGTTGTACGCCGCGGCCGGGCTTTTTTTCGGCCTGCTCTGGTACGGGCCGCGCGTGATCGGCGTGGCGTTGGCCGAGAGCGATCTGTGGCGCAACGTGCTCGTGGGCCTGGGCTGGGGTGTCGCCTTCCACCACTACTACATCGATGCGCGCATCTGGCGCATGCGCAAGCAACCCGCCGTGGGTGCAGCGCTCGATCGCGGGGCTGCGTGAATTCCCCGGTCTGGAGTTTGCTGTCGCCCGAGTGCGTTCCGGTCGCGGCAAACCCGTTGCCCTCGAGCGCCGATGTCGTGGTTGTCGGCGCGGGGCTCACCGGACTTTCCTGCGCCTATCACCTGCTCGCGGTCAATCCGGGGCTGAGTGTTGTCGTGCTCGATGCACGCCATCCCGGCAGCGGCGCTTCGGGACAAACAACCGGCATGGTGACGCCGGGGGTGGGCCAGGATTTCGCGGCACTGGTGCGCCGCCTCGGCCTCGATCGCGCGGGTTCGTTGTACGCGGAGACGCGCGAGGCGGTGAAACAGGTCGGGGCCATTGTTGCCGCAGAAGGCATCAACTGCGATCACGAGCAGGTGGGTCAACTGGTGGTGGCGCATGGCGAGCATGGGGAGGCGAGGTTGTTGCGCCAGGCCGCGGCGCTGAAGGCCGCGGGGCAACCTTGCATCCCGCTCGATGCGGCCGGGCTCGCCGCGCGCGTAAATCTTTCAGGCATCGGTAACATCCCGGCGACCGCTGCATTGTTCCTGCCGGACGCCGCCATGGTGGATCCCCTCAAGCTGGTTCGCGGCCTGGTGCGTGTGATCGAAGCCCGCGGCGGCTGCGTCCAGGGTGGCGCGAGCGTCGAGACGCTCACCGATGGCGCAGAGCCCGTGCTGCATCTTGCCGGCGGCCGCAACCTGAAGGCGGGCAAGATCGTGCTGGCCACGGCATGGCAGGCACCGCGGCTGGCCAGCCTCACGGGGAGGATCATTCCCCTGAGCCTCAAGGTGCTGGCGACGGCGCCGCTTTCTGTCGCGCAGCTGGCGGTCCTCGGTTGGAGCGGGCGCGAATGCATCGTCGATTCGCGCAAGCTCTTCAACTATTTCCGGCTCACGTCGGATAACCGCATCGTGTTCGGCGGCGGCTCGCCCGCATACGGCCCGGACGCCACGCCGGATTTCAGCGACCTCGCGCGCGAGCTGCGGGAGAGACTTCCCACGGGTGTTGAACCCGCGATCTCGCATCGCTGGAGCGGCACCATCGACTACACGCTCGACGGCCAGCCCATCGTAGGCCCGGTGCTTTCGAGCGGCAATGTGTTCCACGCCGGTGGCTTCTGTGGCCACGGCATCGCACTGGGCATGCGCGCCGGTCGCTGGGTGGCGGAAGCAATCGCCGCCGCGCCCGGGCGCTCTTTCCATCACGCCGCCTTCCGGGACACCGCGCCTCTGGTGCCGGGTGAATGGCTGCGCCGGAGCTGCTTCGCCATTGCTTCCGGCTGGATGAGGCTACGAGGGGTCTAGGCATGGATCAATCCGAACTGACCGTCAGCACTGAAATCAATCCCGAACGGGAAGCGCTGATGCGTTTCGCGGGACTCGAATGGCGCTTCGTGCGCGGGGAGGGCGTGTGGCTGTTCGACGACGCCGGCCGCCGCTTCCTCGACGCATACGCGCAATACGGCGTCCTCGCCCTCGGGCACAACGCGCCCGCGGTTTCGAGCGCGATCAGGCGCGCGCTGGAATCCAACGTGCCCGCGATGGTGCAGCCGTATGCCGCCGTGCATGCGGAGGCGCTGGCGCGCGA
>JBDSMR010000047.1:0-10710 GCA_039915735.1 Usitatibacter sp.
AGGATGCGCACCAGGTCGCCGCGCACGGTGCAGCAGACGCAGCCGTTGTTCATCTCGACGATCTGCTCCTGCTTGTCGCGCACCAGGATGTCGTTGTCGATGCTCGACTCGCCGAACTCGTTCTCGATCACCGCGATCTTCTCGCCGTGCTGCTCGGTGAGGATGCGGTTCAGCAGCGTGGTTTTCCCGGCGCCGAGGAAGCCGGTGAGGATGGTCACGGGAATGAGGTTTGCGGTTTCGGCGGTGGCTGCCATGGGTCTACCTTTGTACGGATTCGGGATGCGGCATTGACTCCAAGATGCCGGCGACTTCGCGTTCTTCAAGTCCGCGGCCGATGAAGACCATGCATGTCGTGTGGTCATCGCCCGGCCAGGCGGGGAGCCGTGCGGAAGGATACAGCGTGTGCTGGACCGCGTGGACCGCCCGCGGACCGCTTTCCCCCGCGACGTTCACCAGCCCCTTCAGGCGCAGGATGCGCTCTCCCCGGAGCGAGACCAGCGTCTCCAATGCGGATTCGACGTCATCCCAGGCGCGCGGTTCCGCGCAGCTCCAGGCGAAGGAGACGATGCCGGAATCGTGGCGCGAGGCTGGCGCGCCCATGTGGCGATAGGCTCCGGCGTTGAGCCAGCCGGCGCTATCGAGCGGCTTGCCCTCGCCGCGGTAGAGCCCGGTTTGCAGCAGCAGGGCGGGATCAACGTCCGCCATCGACGATCGCAGTATCGTGGCCCCGGGATTCAGGCCCGAAAGGCGCAGCTCCAGGACTTCGATGGTGGCTGAAGGCACCCGGTCGCACTTGGTGATCACCAGCCTGTCGGCCTGCGCAACCTGCTTGACCGCCTCGGAAAACTCGTCAAGCGCGCGCGCGCCATGCTCGGCGTCCACCGTGGTCACGACGCCTGCGAGTGAATAACGCGCGGCAACCAACGGCATTTCCACCAGCGTGGCGAGCAATGGCGCGGGGTCGGCCAGCCCGGTGGTCTCGATCAGCACGCGGCGGAAGTTGGGGATCGCGCCTTCGGCGCGCTGGAAGTGGAGCTCCCGCAGCGCCCGCACCACGTCTGCGGCGACGCGGCAGCAGATGCAGCCACCGGACAGCACCACGATGTTGTCGCTCGACTCGCGCACCAGCGCGTGGTCGATGGGAATCTCGCCCCATTCGTTCACCAGCACCGCGGTGTCGGCGAAACGCGGATCGGTCACCAGGCGATTGACCAGCGTGGTCTTGCCGCTGCCGAGAAAGCCGGTGAGCACCGTCACCGGCGTGATGGCGGAGGCCGGCACCTCAGGCCTTCTTCTTGCGGGCGCGCGGGTGCGCGGCGTCGTAGACCTTGGCCAGGTGCTGGAAGTCGAGGTGCGTGTAGACCTGCGTCGAGGAGATGCTTGCGTGGCCCAGCATCTCCTGGACCGCGCGCAGATCGCCTGACGACTGCAGCACGTGTGAGGCAAACGAGTGGCGCAGCATGTGTGGATGGACGTCGACGGCGAGGCCGGCGGCGGCAGCCCACAGCTTGATGCGCCGCTGCACCTCCCTCGAGCCCAGGCGGCGTCCGGCGCGACCGACGAATAGCGCCCTTTCGCCGGGCCTGGCCCAGGCCTTTCTTACCGGCATCCACGCGGCGACCGCGGTCAGCGCCGGCGCCCCCACAGGCACGATGCGGGTCTTCGAACCCTTGCCGAGCACGCGGACCTCGCCGGTCGCGGCGTCGATCGAATCGATTTCGAGACCGGTGAGCTCGGACACGCGCAGTCCGCAGGAATAGGCGAGCTCGAACAGTGCGCGATCCCGCAGGCCCGCTTCCGAGTCGTCCTCGAGGGAAACGAGTCGCACGGCATCGTCTGGCGAGAGAACTTCCGGCAGGTGCCTGGGCGCGCGCGGCGCCTTCACGCCCGCGCAGGGATTCGAGGCCGCAAGGCGCTCGCGCCCGAGCCACTCGTAGAAACCGCGCCACGAGGAGAGGATGCGAGCGAGCGAGCGCGGTGATTGCCCGCTGCCATGCAGCGAGGCGATGAAGCGGCGGATATCGGTCACCGTGAGCGATTCCAGCGCGCGCTCGCCGGCCAGGCCGAGCAGCAGGTTGGCGTCGCGGGCATAGGCGGACAGGGTGTGGCTGGCCAGCCGCCGCTCGTTGCGCAGGTGCGAATGGTAGCGCTGGAGGGCGCCAGGCTTGTCCCCGAGCATCTTGGTCGGGGACGGCTTGCTCACTCGCGCACCGGAGTCACGAATCGCCACAGCGCGTGTGTCATGAGGTCGCCCACGCGCGCGAGGTACAGCGTGCCCATCTCGGGATAGAAGCGCTTCGGGTCCTCGGAGGCGAGCGCGATCACGCCGAACGTCACGCGGTCGCGCGCGATCGGGATCAGCGCGAAGGACTTGAGGTGCGCCGCGGCTTCGCCGAACCACGACTGGCTTTCATAAACCGCGTGGTTGCCGGTGTAGGGCGAGGTCATTTTCTCGATGAATTCGCGCATCTCGGTGGCGACCGTCGCAAACTCCTTGGTCTCGGGGTTTTCCTCCGCCACGTTCCAGAGGCGGACGGCCACGTGCGGCACGGCGAAGTGGTCCAGCAGGTCGAGATAAAGCGTGTCGAGCGCTCCATCGAGGCCCGGCGCCTCGATCAGGCGGCAGGCCAGGTGATGCACCTTCTCGCCGACGGCGTCGTTCTCCTCGCCGAACTGGATCAGCTCGCGCAGCTTCTCCTCGATCATCTTCGACTTCTCGCGCACAGCGACCAGCTGGCGCTCGCCGATGGAGACCGCGCGGCCGCCGTGGGGATGGGGAATCTGCAGGTTCACGAGGATGTCGGCGTGGTTCTCGAAGAACCCCGGGTTCTGCCTGAGGAACTCGGCCACTTGTTCGGCTGTGAGCAAGGTCTCTCCTAAAGGTCGATTTCGCCGTCGAAGACCCGCACGGCATCGCCCGTCATCATAACGGCGTGACCCTCGCCGGGCCAGCGGATGACGAGATCGCCGCCATGGGTGGTCACGCGAACTTCATCGTCGAGCAGCCCCAGGCGGATGCCCGAGACCACGGCCGCGCAGGCGCCGGTGCCGCAGGCGAGCGTTTCGCCCACGCCGCGCTCCCAGACGCGCAGGTTGATGTGGGCGCGCGAAAGCACGTGCATGTAGCCGGCGTTCACGCGCCCGGGGAAGGACGGGTGGTGTTCGATCAGCGGGCCCTGGGTCGTGACTGGCGCGCGTTCCACGTCGGCGACGAGTTGCACCGCATGGGGGTTGCCCATCGACAACACGCTCACCGTGACACGCTGGCCGTCGAGCTGCAGCTCGTATGTGGGTCGCGCATCACCCGAGAGGAACGGCACGTCCGCGGGTGCGAAGCGCGGCGGCCCCATGTCCACGATGACCTGCCCGGAGTCCAGCACCTTCGGCACGATCACGCCGCGGGCCGTTTCCACGCGGATCTCGCGCTTGGTGGTGAGGCCCTGGTCGAGCACGAAGCGCGCGAAGCAGCGCGCGCCGTTGCCACATTGCTCCACTTCGCCGCCATCGGCGTTGTAGATGCGATAGCGGAAATCGTTTTCAGGTGACAGGGCTTTCTCGACCACCAGCAACTGGTCGCAACCGACGCCGAGGTGGCGGTTGGCGATATCGGCGACCTGCCGTGTGGTGAGCGCGATCGCCTGGCGCACGCCGTCGAGGACCACGAAGTCGTTGCCCTGCCCGTGCATCTTGGTGAATCGGGTGCGCATCCGCAAATTCTACCTTCGCCGCGGCTACTTCCCGCGGTCGTAGGGCGAAGGCTCGCCGGGCGGGCGTGTCTTGAAGCGCTTGTGCGCCCAGAAATACTGCTCGGGCATCTCGCGCACGCGCTCCTCGATGAAGGCGTTCATGCGATCCACGTCGGCCTGGACGTCGCCGGTCGGGTAGTTCTCCCACGCGGGATAGAAACGGGCGACGTAGCCATCACCTTCCTGGCGCGAGACCACCGGTACGATGCGAGCGCCCGTGAGTTTCGCGATGCGCGGCAGCGCGGTGATGGTGGCCGTGGCCATGCCGAAGAAAGGCGAGAAAATCGCGTCGCGGATGCCGAAGTCCATGTCCGGCAGGAAGTAAAAGGGCTTGCCGGTCTTGATGACGCGCACGACGGAGCGCAGGCCTTCCTGCCGGCTCACGAGGAACGGATTGCCGAAGCGCGTGCGCGCGGTGAGGAAGATCCTGTCCAGAACCGGGTTCTTCTGCTTGCTGTAGATGCTGGCGGTGCCCGGGAACGAATGCGCGATGCGGATGCCGCCCATGTTGAGGCCGATGAAATGCGGCGCAAACACGATCACCGGGTGACCGCCGGCCGCCGCATCGGCCAGGTGGTGCATCTCCTCGACGCGCACCAGGTCGATCAGCTGCTGCTCCGACCCCCACACCATGATCGAAAGCTCGAGCGCGTTACGCCCGAGCATCCTGAAGTGCCGCAGGCCCAGCTGGCGGCGCTCCTCGTCGGTCATCTGCGGGAAGGCAATCGCGAGGTTGATGCGCGTGACCCGGCCGCGGCCGAACTGGTAGAGCAGCCAGCCGAGGCCCGCGCCCAATGCGCCGATCCAGCGCAGGGGAAGGAAGTGCACCAGCCACAGGACGAACACGCCGAGCTGGGAGCCGAACGAGCGCAACGGTTGCATGGGGCGATTTTACTAGGCCGGGCGGGCGATCATCAGCCAGAGCACCGCGGCCAGCGCGATGAAGGCCGGCCAGCCGAGCGCGATCCAGCGGCGGCGCAGTTGATGGAACTCTTCTCCGGGCTGCGTTGCCTCCTGCTCGCATCGCTCGGCGATGGCCCGCATGCGCAGCTGGATGAACACAACCGGCAACCAGCAGGCAGCGGCGACGATATAGAGCGCCACCGACGCCACGATCCATGTCGACGACAGCGGGTAGCCCGCCGCCATCGCGAGTGCCACTCCGGTGATCGGCTGCAGGACGCCGGAAGTGCTGGTGAAGAGCCAATCCGCGAGCACGGTGGCGCGCGCCGAGGCGGCGATCGCGGCGACATTGCCGCTGCGCAGCGTGTGCCAGAAATGGAAAGCGGTGCCGATGCCGGTGCCGAAGAGGACGGTGGCGCCGACGATGTGCAGCCACTTGAGCGGCAGGTAGTACTCGGCCATTCAGCGATCATCCTCGATCGCCCCGAGTGCCAGCACTGCGGCGAGGATCGGCAGGTTCTTCAGCAGCACACCCAGCGGATGCGCCCACATCGAAGGCCACAGCACAGTCGCGGCCAGCGTGTACGAACACACCATCGCCACCTGGATGCGCGTGAGCAGTGGCGGGCGCCAACGGCGCGCCACCAGCAGGCCGATCGCGACGTCGGCGACACAAAGCGCCATCAGGAGGATCGCCGCAAGCCCGGGTGTGATGCCGACGGCGGCCGCCAACATCGTCGACCATTCCTTCAGCGCGAAGAGGCCCGCGATCCCCGAGCCCAGCCACAGCAGGCAAAGTGTCGCGCGCAGCAGCGGGCGGACGAAATACATGCGCGCATGCCAGCGGTCCTGCGCATGCGCGGGTTCCATCATCAGCATTTCGCGCCAGCGGCGTGGCGCGAAGTTCACCGCGCGCTCGAAGGCCGCCGAGTCGCCGGTGTTGCCGAATTCCATCTGCGCCATGGCGGTGGAATTCACCGGGCCGTCGAAGCGGTCGCCCAGCCACGCCGAGAGCTTCACCAGCCACTGCGGCATCGAGATCACGCGCGCCGGCGCCATGCCCAGCCAGCGGCGATAGTCCTCGAGGATCCGCCGCAGGGCCACAACGTCAGCTCCCACGGGATCAACCGTCCTGCGCACCAGTGTGTCTTCCTCGATCGCCATCGTAACGACACGCGCGAGGTCCTGGATGTGGATCGGCTGGAACTCCTGCTGGCCGTCGCCGGGGACCGGTATCGCGAACGGAAGTGCGGCGAATGCGCGCAGGAGGGCGGTGCCGCCATGGGCGCCGCGGGCGACGACTAGCGACGGTCGCAACACCGTCCACTCGAGCGTGGTCGAGCGCAGGTAGTCGTCGGCCGCGAGCTTGGTGAGCGCGTACAGCGTGCCGGCTTCACGTTCCGCGCTGATCGCGGAGACCTGGACCACCCGGCGGATGCCCGCGGCCTCGCACGCGCGGAAGAGGGCGATCGGCGATTGCGTGTGGATCGCCGCGATCGACTGCGTGCGTGTTCCCTGCAATACACCGGCGCAATTGACCACCGCGTCGCAGTCCTCGAGCAGCTCGGCCCAGTCGGCGGGATCGGTGGCTTCATTCATGTCGATGGTGGCGATGGCATGGGCGCCCAGCGGCGTCACGGCGCCGCGGCTATGCACGCCGGCGGTCACGCGATGCCCGCGCGAGGCGAGATGCGCCAGCAGCTCGCGCCCGATGAACCCCCCGGCACCCAGCAGGAGGATGCGCATCTCTCAGGCCGGTGGGGGCGGTGCGCCCGCGGGACGCTTGTAGCGGTTGTAGCCCCACAGGAATTGCGCCGGGCAGGAGCGCACCAGTTTCTCGACCATGGCATTGACTTCGCGCGCCGATTGCGCGCGGTCCTCGGGGAGCTTGCCCGCATAGGGCTCGATATGCAGCACGTAGCCCTCGCCATGGGGCAGGCGCTCCGCGTAGCAGAACACGACGGCCGCGCCGGAAGCTTCCTGCAGGCGGCCAAGAAGCGTCATGGTGTATGCGGGCTTGCCGAAGAAGTCCGCCCATTCGCCTTCGCCGAGTCCCGGGACCTGGTCGGGAAGCACCACGCTGCAGCCGCCACGGCGCAGGTGCTTGAGCACCATGCGCACGCCCGCCATGTTCGCCGGCGCCACGTTGCTGCCATCGGGCGCAGCGCCGCGGTTGCGGCCCTCGCGCAGCAATTGGTCGATCCAGAAGATCTTGTGGGGCCGGTACATCGCCATGATCGGCACCTGGCTCCACAAGTAGCGTCCCGCGATGTCGTAGCCGCCGAGGTGCGGCGTCACGAAGATGATCGGGCGGTTTTCCGCGCGCAGCCGCTCGACCGACTCCCAGCCGATGCGTTTCACCACCAGGGCCGGGACTTCCTCGCTGCGGAATAGGGCCCAGGCAAGCTCTGTCGCGCCCTTGCCGATCTCTCCTGCGTTCTCGCGCGCGGCGAGCCCGGCTTCGTTGCTGGCGGGATAGAGGCCGCTCTGCGCGAGGTTCTCGCGGATGCGCCGGCGATAGCGCGGCGAGAGCAGGTAGACCAATCGGCCCACGAACGCGCCCAGCGCGTGGTTGGCGGCCAGCGGCAGGTGGGACAGGAGCTTGAACAAAAGCTTCACGGATGGACGGCTGAAGGGTCGCCGACTTTGTTAAAATGCGGGTTCACGATTGAGGGGTGACCCGTAATGAAGAGCGAGTTTCTGTTCACGTCCGAGTCGGTTTCCGAAGGCCATCCGGACAAGGTCTCGGACCAGATTTCCGACGCGGTTCTCGATGCCATTCTAGCCCAGGACCCGAAGTCCCGAGTCGCGGCCGAGACGCTTTGCAACACCGGCCTGGTGGTGATGGCCGGCGAGATCACGACACACGCCAGCGTCGACTACATCACCATCGCTCGCGAGACCATCAAGCGCATCGGCTACGACAACACCGAATTCGGCATCGACCACAAGGGCTGCGCCGTCATGGTCTGCTACGACAGGCAGAGCCCGGACATCGCCCAGGGCGTGGACCACGCGCAGGACGATCCGCTCAACCAGGGCGCCGGTGATCAGGGCCTGATGTTCGGCTACGCCTGCGACGAGACTCCGGTCCTGATGCCCGCGCCGATCTACTATTCCCACCGCCTCGTCGAGCGTCAGGCGATGCTGCGCAAGGATGGCCGCATGCCGTACCTGCGCCCGGATGCCAAGAGCCAGGTGACGATGAGATACGTGGACGGCAAGCCGTCCGAGATCGATACCGTGGTGCTTTCTTCGCAGCACGCCCCGGAGATGTCCGACGGACCGAAGATGAAGCAGGAATTCATCGACGCGGTGATCGAGATGATCATCAAGCCGGTGCTGCCGAAGGAGCTGCTCAGGAACACCAAGTACCTCGTGAACCCCACCGGCCGTTTCGTCGTCGGTGGCCCGCAGGGTGACTGCGGCCTCACGGGACGCAAGATCATCGTCGACACCTACGGCGGCGCCTGCCCCCACGGTGGCGGTGCATTCTCCGGCAAGGATCCCTCGAAAGTCGACCGCTCGGCCGCCTACGCCGCGCGTTATGTCGCCAAGAACGTGGTGGCCGCGGGCCTGGCGCGCCAGTGCCAGATCCAGGTGAGCTACGCCATCGGCGTGGCCAAGCCGATCAACGTCACGGTCTACACCGAAGGCACGGGAGTGATCCCGGACGAAAAGATCTCCCAGCTCATCCAGCAGCACTTCGACCTGCGGCCAAGGGGCATCGTGAAGATGCTCGACCTGCTGCGCCCGATCTACGAGAAGACGGCAGCCTACGGCCACTTCGGCCGTGAAGAGCCGGAGTTCTCCTGGGAAGCGACGGATAAGGTCGCGCTGCTGCGCGACGCCGCCGGCCTCAAGGGCGAGGCCAGGCAGAAGAGTGTCGCCCCCGCGTAGGCGGGGGCCCGATTGGATTCCCGCCTGCGCGGGAATGACAACTAGTCGAAGTTGCGCTTCATCACGTCGGCCACCTTCGCGGTGGCCGATGTCTTTTGGGCGATCGCCGTGAGGCGCGGAGCGTTCTTGGTGAACCACGCCTGGCCGGGGCGCCAGCGGGCCATGGCGGTCACGTAAAGGTCGATCGCACTGAACTGGCTGCCGAGGAAATACGGTTCGCCCGCGACATCCTCCACCTGGGCCCAAAGGGTCTTGCGGTGCGAATCGGTGCTCTCGCGCAGCTGCTTCGCGCCCTGCGTGTCCTCAACCCATTTGGCCGGCTCGTCGCCGTAGGTCCAGGTGGGATAAAGCGCGGCGACGATGAAAGTGGACCAACGCAGGAACGGCACGCGCGCCACGTCCGCCTTTGGCGGGACCAGGCCCGCCTTGGGCGCCAGGTCGTTCGCGTAGTGGATCATCGCCAGGCTCTCGGTGAGGATGCGCCCGTCGGGCAGCACCAGCGTCGGCACCTGCCCCAGCGGGTTGGCCTCCAGCAGCCGCGCACGCGTCGCGCTGCCGGCGGAATAGTCGACTTCCTCGAATTCAAGCGGGATGTTCGCGACTGCAAAGGCCATCTCGACGATGGCGTTCCCGCAGCCCTTGCTGCCCAGCAGTACGTGGTTCTTCATGCACGGATTCTACCGGGCGCGAGGGTGCGCCTTTGCGATACAATTGGCGCTGTTCGAGGAGCGTTGCAACGCGGTGCCATGCAGGCCGCGCCAGGCTCGAACCTTCCATAACCGCGCTCGTTGATCCGTGACCCGCTCACGGAGGACGAGCATGGGGCTCCCTTCGGATCGAGGTCACCTTTGACGACAAAGGACCGACCATGAACGCCCGTACCAAACCCGAGAATTTCACCGATTTCCACGTCGCCGACCTGGGCCTGGCTGCCTGGGGGCGCAAGGAAATCCAGATCGCCGAGACCGAGATGCCCGGCCTGATGGCGATTCGCGAGGAGTATTCCGCCTCGCGCCCGCTCGCCGGCGCCCGCATCACCGGCTCGCTGCACATGACCATCCAGACGGCGGTGCTGATCGAGACGCTCGAGGAGCTCGGCGCCGAGATTCGCTGGGCCTCCTGCAACATCTTCTCGACCCAGGACCACGCCGCCGCCGCCATCGCCGCCACTGGCGTGCCGGTTTTCGCCTACAAGGGTGAGTCGCTCGACGAATACTGGGATTTCACCCACCGCATCTTCGAGTGGGGCAACAACAAGGAAGGCAAGCCCAAGTACACCAACATGATCCTCGACGATGGCGGCGATGCCACGCTGCTGCTGCACCTGGGCGCGCGCGCCGAGAAGGACATCTCGGTGATCGGCAAGTCGACCAGCGAGGAGGAGACCTCGCTCTTCGCCTCGATCAAGGCCAAGCTCGCCACGGATCCGTCGTGGTATTCCACGCGCCTGGCGCAGGTGCAGGGCGTGACGGAAGAGACCACAACGGGTGTCAAGCGCCTCTACCAGATGCACAAGGACGGGATGCTCCGGTTCCCGGCGATCAACGTCAATGATTCGGTCACCAAGAGCAAGTTCGACAACCTCTACGGCTGCCGCGAATCGCTGGTCGACGGCATCAAGCGCGCCACCGACGTGATGGTGGCGGGCAAGGTCGCGCTGATCGCGGGCTATGGCGACGTCGGCAAGGGTTCGGCGCAGGCGCTGCGCGCTCTCTCCGCGCAGGTTTGGGTGACGGAGGTCGATCCGATCTGCGCCCTGCAAGCCGCGATGGAAGGCTACCGCGTCGTGACGATGGACGAGGCCTGCGACAAGGTCGACATCTTCGTGACCGCAACGGGCAACTACAAGGTCATCACCCACGACCACATGAAGCGCATGAAGAACAATGCGATCGTGTGCAATATCGGGCACTTCGACAACGAGATAGACGTGGCAGGGGTCAAGAGCTACGAGTGGGAGAACATCAAGCAGCAGGTCGACCACGTGATCTTCCCCGACGGCAAGCGCATCATCCTGCTCGCCGAGGGGCGCCTGGTGAACCTCGGCTGCGGCACGGGTCACCCGTCCTACGTGATGAGCTCGTCCTTTGCGAATCAGACGATCGCCCAGATCGAGCTGTGGACCGAAGCGCAGAAGAAATCCGGCAAGTATCCGGTGGGC
>JBDSMR010000114.1:0-6985 GCA_039915735.1 Usitatibacter sp.
TGCTCGCAATTGATACGGAAGTGATGACGCTCCACGATGCGGCTTATCGCGTGTTGCGATTGCCGGCAGTGGCGGACAAGACCTTCCTAGTCACCATTGGCGATAGGACTGTCGGCGGCTTCAGCGCGCGCGACCAGATGGTGGGCCCGTGGCAGGTGCCGGTGGCCGATTGCGCCGTGACAACGCTGGGGTATCACACGTATCAAGGTGAAGCGATGTCGATCGGGGAGCGCACGCCGCTCGCCTTGATCGACGGGCCTGCCTCCGGACGCATGGCAGTGGGTGAGGCCATCACCAATATCGCGGCAGCCGCCATCACCAAGCTGGGCGACGTGAAGCTCTCCGCCAACTGGATGTGCGCCGCGGGCCACCCCGGTGAAGACGCCGCGCTGTTCGATACGGTGCGCGCCGTCGGCATGGAGCTGTGCCCCGCGCTTGGCATCGCGATCCCGGTGGGCAAGGACTCGATGTCGATGAAAACCACGTGGCGCGACGTGAAGGAGGAAGAAGACAAGTCGGTCACCGCGCCGCTTTCGCTCATCATCTCCGCCTTCGCGCCCGTCTCCGATGCGCGCCGCACCCTCACGCCGCAGCTCAATGCGAAGGAAGGCCAGACCGACCTCATCCTGATCGATCTCGGCGCGGGCAAGAACCGCCTGGGTGGATCGGCGCTGGCGCAGGTTTATTCGCAACTTGGGGATGTTGCCCCGGACCTCGACGATCCCGCGAAGCTGCGCAATTTCTTCGGCGCCATCCAGTCGCTCAATGCCGATCGATTGCTGCTCGCGTATCACGACCGCTCCGATGGCGGCCTCTTCGCGACACTGTGCGAGATGGCGTTTTCCGGCCGCACCGGCGTGACGGTTTACCTCGACAACCTGGCCTTCGACCAGAAGCAGCTCGATGTCGACGGCAACGAGCGTCATGGCCGCGTGCATGTCGGCGACCTCGATGGGCGCATCCTCGCAACGCTGTTCAACGAAGAGCTTGGCTGCGTGATCCAGGTGCGCAAGGGTGATCGCGACAAGGTGATGGGACGCCTGCGCGACGCCGGCCTCTCGCGCGAATCACATGCAATCGGCCACCTCAACCACGACGGGCAGGTCCGCCTGGTGCTCGACGGCAAGCCGGTGTTTGCGGAGAAGCGCTCGGAGCTGCATCGCGCCTGGTCCGAGGTCACGCACCACATCCAGCGCCTGCGCGATAACCCGCTGTGTGCGGTGCAGGAATACGACCGGCTGCTGGACGAAGGCGATCCGGGACTGCATGTGCATCTCACGTTCGAGATGAACGAAGACGTTGCCGCGCCTTTCATCGCCACCGGCGCGCGCCCGCGCATCGCGGTGCTGCGTGAGCAAGGCGTGAACGGCCAGCAGGAAATGGCGGGTGCCTTCGACCGCGCGGGTTTCACCGCCGTCGACGTGCACATGAGCGACATCATCGCGGGGCGCATCTCGCTCGTGGACTTCAAGGCCTTCGCAGCTTGCGGCGGCTTCAGCTACGGCGACGTGTTGGGCGCGGGCGAGGGCTGGGCCAAGTCGATCCTCTTCAACTCCCGCGCGCGCGACGAGTTCGAGGCGTTTTTCAAGCGCACCGATTCGTTTGCGCTCGGCGCCTGCAACGGCTGCCAGATGATGTCGAACTTGAAGGACATCATCCCCGGCGCGGAGAACTGGCCACACTTCGAGCGCAACCTCTCCGAGCAGTACGAGGCGCGCCTCACGATGGTTGAAGTGCAGAAGTCGCCTTCGATCCTCTTCGCCGGGATGGAAGGCAGCCGCATCCCCATCGTCACCGCGCACGGTGAGGGCAAGGCCGTGTTTGCGGGGCAGAAGCAGATGGATGCGGCGAAGTACCTGGTGGCTGCGCGCTACGTCGATAACCGCGGCAAGTTGACCGAGACCTATCCGTACAACCCCAACGGCTCGCCTGC
This sequence comes from Usitatibacter sp., assembly GCA_039915735.1. Taxonomy (GTDB): domain Bacteria; phylum Pseudomonadota; class Gammaproteobacteria; order Burkholderiales; family Usitatibacteraceae; genus Usitatibacter. The sequence continues at coordinate 1,934 of JBDSMR010000114.1, forward strand.
GGGTGTCACGGCGATGACGACGCCGGATGGGCGCTTCACCATCCTCATGCCGCACGCGGAGCGCGTGTTCCGCTCGGTGCTGTTCTCGTGGAAACCTCAGGGGTGGGGCGAGGACTCGCCGTGGATGCGGATGTTCCGTAACGCTCGCGCTTTTGTAGGCTGAACGCTGCGCTTGCTGACTACTTCAGGGAACGCCGATTTCCGCCGATGCCACGCCGATTGCCGCCGATGCACCTCGCGAGCAAAAGGCAATTCTTGGGTTTTCGTGCCCAGGTTTGGCACCCCGCGAGCTAAAGGCAATTCTTGGGTTTCGTGCCCAGGTTTGGCACCTCGCGAGCAAAAGGCAATTCTTGGGTTTCGTGCCCAGGTTTGAAATGGTCGCGAACACTCTCTTTTGCTTTTTATCGGCGGCCATCGGCGTGGCATCGGCGGAAATCGGCGTTCCCTGAAGTAGTCAGTAACACTCTCTTTTGCTTTTATCGGCGGCCATCGGCGTGGCATCGGGGGAAATCGGCGTTCCCTGAAGTAGTCAGTCAGTCCTCGTCCTTCCACCGCTGCGGCGGTGGATAGGCGGGATCTTCGTCGACGAGCGCTACGCGGATCGCTTTCCGGATGCGCGCTTCCTCGGCCTCGCGGTTCGATCCCATCGCGACGAACACGAACGGGAAGGCGAGCACCACCAGCACGGTGAAGATCGGAAGCAGCCAGGCCAGGGCCGGCTCGCTCGACGACATCGCGCCCCAGACGGTGACGATGATGAGCAACGTGAGCGCAATCGACATCGTCTTGAGGAAACGCTGCGTCCTCGCGGCGGGATCGAATCTGGCCTCCAGGATCGTGACGCCGCCTTCCATCTTCCAGTTCTGCGTGAACACCACGCGTACAACGAGCCGCGCGTCCTTCAATGACACCGCCAGCCGTTGCTGCGATTCCTCGAGGTTGTGGCGGCTCTCGAAACGTTCGACGCGGCTTTCGATCAGGGCTTTCGAGATGCGGGTGGTTTCACTCATTTGAATCGTCTGTGGTTGCCGAGCAGTGCGGCTTGGTGCGATCCTACTTCAATGTCTCTCCAGTCCGATTATTCCACTACTCGCTTCACGCTCACGGCGGCCGTGGGAGTCTCACCGGTCCGGGCCCCTACTGGAGCGCACGCTGGTATGCCGATCTCGATGGCGACGGGAAGGACGACATTTTCTGGCGGAACGACGGATCTGATGCTGTGATCCCCGGCGAGCCGCCCGTGATTGGTGCCTGGAAAGTCGGCTTCATGAATGGCCTCCAGGTAATTTCGTGGAATGACCTGCGGCCCGACAACTCGGGCTGGGAAATTGCGGAGACTGGTGATTTCAACGGCGATGGGAAAGCTGATCTGCTATGGCAGCACGAGGATGGGCGCGTTTCACTTGCGCTGATGAACGGTGCCACCGTGTTGTCCGAGGTGGAGCTGCGTCCTGCAGGAAATGTCTGGCGCGTGAATTTCCTCGCCGATCTCAACGGTGACGGGAAGTCCGACATTCTGTGGGAGCAACCGGATGGAAGTGCGGTTGCATGGACGATGGACGGCACAACGATGCTCGCAGAGGCCACACTTGTGGGGCCAGGCGCCACGGGCCCCTACCTTTCGCCGGCGGGGGATCTGGATGGCGATGGCATGGACGACCTCATCTGGCAGACCGTGCCTGTGACGGGCAACTCCACCTGGAGCGCAACGCTGATGAACGGCACAGCTATTCGATCGCAGGGGGCGCTGACAGCACCACAAGCCACCTCGATGCTTGCCCAAAGCGCCGACCTGAACGGAGACGGAAAGTCGGACCTGCTCTGGCAGAACGCTGATGGGTCAACAATCGCGTGGATCATGAATGGGCTTACGCGATCAAGTCTCGCCAGCCTGCGTACAAGAGGTACAAACGTGCCCCGCCTTGTGCCGCCGCAGCATTCGACCGTGATTGTTCCTTGAGGCTGAACATGAAGATCAACAGATTTATGGGTTTTGTTCTTGCCCTTGCAACGTTGGCTGGCAGCAACGTTCTGGCCGCGGTGACTTATTACCACAACGATCTGTTGGGGTCGGCGATAGCGGCGACCGACGAGAGTCGGGCCATCGTTTGGAAGGAGAGTTACCGGCCCTATGGGGAGCGGATCGTTAAGGACGAATCGAGCGCTGACAACGATATTTGGTACGCGAGTCGACGGCAAGATCCCACCAGCGGCATCATTTATCTGGGGGCAAGGCACTTTGATCCAGTTTCGGGGCGCTTTCTATCCAAGGATGGAGCTGAGTTCGACGAAAACAACATTCATAGCTTCAACCGATACAGCTACGCCCGGAACAATCCCTATAGCTATGTTGATCCAGATGGAAACGTCGGGATTTTCGTGCCCGTCGTAGTCGCTGCAATTCGTTTCATAGGACAACGCGTATTGACCTTTGCTTTGACGCGCGGCGCCCAGGCATCGATTGCCGCAGCGGAGATAGGGGCCGGCGAGGCACTCGGCGCCGGGACAATTGCGGGCGTGGCTGCAGCCGAAAAGGTGGTTGCGTCACGAGCAGGAGACGTGGCGAGGGAAATTCCGCTCTCACTTTCGGTGCATGGAGATGCGGCGCAGCACGCGGGAGACGCCATCCGTGCAGGGCAGCCCAGTGTGTTGACCATTGCCAGGCCTGGTGCTCCAGCAAACAGGCAGGCATCAACTGGCGCTCTGGACAAGGTGCCAAACAAACATCTCGACGAGTACCCTCCCGCAATGTTCAAAGAAGGCGGCAGCGGAGCGAGTGTCAGGGCGATCAATCCACGTGACAACATGTCTGCTGGTGCCTGCATTGGCAACGCATGTCGTGGTTTGCCTGACGGCACGCGAGTTCGCATTACTGTTGGAGAATAAATGACTTCGCAAGTGCGCGTGGAAGTGTCATTTGGTCAGCTTGCCGTTTTTCGTAGCGAGCTGACCCAGCCATTCAACGACTGGACTGACCAGCATGTTGCACAGGGGTTCTCCTGGAGACCGGGGAGCGTTTCGTTTCGGTCGCTGGTGGAGAGTGGCGACCATGCTGTGGAGATTCATGTGCAAGATCATCTTCACGCTCTCGACTCCGCGACCCTACGCGCCGTCGAGGTCCCATTCAATGTTGGACCTGAAGGTGGCGTTGAAGTGGGCAGCGTTGGGCAAACTGTTCCATTGTCACTGCCGCCTGGAAGCTATTTGCTTCGTTGTGAATTTCTGAAACTCTCGCAAGACCTGCAAAGAGTTCGTTTGTGGTTTGCCAAAGGCGATCCCCCGCGCTTTGCAATTTTGCGCGCCGACAAAGACTTATCTCCAGGGCCTCAGTTGCTGACGACCGCAGTACCAGCAGGATAAAGACCGCAGATCGGCTTGACGCCAGATTGCTCCTTGAGGCTGAACATGAAGATCAACAGAATTCTACGTTTTGTTCTTGCCCTTGCAACGTTGGCCGGCAGCAATGTTCTGGCCGCGGTGACTTACTACCACAACGATCTGCTCGGTTCGGCGATAGCGGCGACTGACGAAAGTCGGGCCATCGTCTGGAAGGAGAGTTACCGGCCCTATGGGGAGCGGATCGTGAACGACCCCGCCAGCACCTCGAACTCAATCTACTTCACGGGACGGCGGCAGGATCCGGGGAGTGGGTTGGTTTATATGGGGGCGAGGTATTACGAGCCCGCGATTGGACGGTTTTTATCCCCCGATCCACTTGGTTTCCACGAGACTTCGACTCATTCTTTTAACAGGTACCTATATGCCAATAACAACCCTGCGCTCTTTCTAGATCCTGATGGGCAGACCCCCCTTTCAATATTTGCAATGACGGTCGCCCGCCAAACCGGGTTGGGATATGCAGCGGGGGTTGGGGCTGATGCATTCAGTCAGTTTATGGCTTGGGGATCTGTTGACCTTTCGCTCGCAGCTACATCCAATGCGGCGATCGCCGGGGGAGAAACCGGGCTTCTAAGCGGATTGCTTGCGGGGCTAGCTCGAGCAAACGCGGTCGCCGAGGGGGCTTCGAGGTTGGCGGAGAATGCTGCGCGTGGCAACGCCGCAAGGGCGGGAGCAAACGCGAATAGGCTAAATCATATCTTCGGGAAGGCGGAACATGCGCTTGACGGCTTCGTCAAGGCGCAGGGCGGCCAACAGAAGGCTTTCCAAGCGATTCAATCGGCGGCCAACCAGGCGCTCCAAGAAGGAAAGCTGGTTGTCGGACCGAATGGGATCCTTCCTCGCGGCAACGCGGGGAACATCATCGACGTTGCAGGCACGCAGATTCGTCTCATTGGTGGCCGTGTCGTGGATGGGGTCGTTGAGATCTCGTCGGCATCCAGAATGGGACTGCCATGACTTCGGAGCTGACGCCGTTGGAGCAGGCCTGTGTGGCCCTTGTAGCGAGCGAAAACTGGCCAGAGTTTCGCCTGGATGGACTTCGCGTTACGCGACGGGAGAACACTGGGGTTGGCCGCTATGTGCACGTTGCGGATGGACACCAACAGCAGCTCAAGGATGGTGTTTACGAAACGCAACAGCACGCAATTAAGATGATAGGCCTGCGCCTCGGGTTGGACTTTGCGGTAGCGGTCGTCAATTCGCGCATCGACCATCTCGAGCTTGTTACAGCTGGTGCGGATGGCTGGGACGGGATTGAGCGAGAGTGGAAGGTTATTTGAGGTAGCTCATGAGGCCCGGGTGGGAGCGAGGGGCCCACGCGGGCCGCGCCGTGCGGTGCGCAGCCGCCAGTCAGCGAGACGGCTGTTGAGGCTAACTGCGCGTTGAGCAGCGGCGGCGCGTTGTCGAGGCCGGGCGGCGGCGTTTCATGACCGGGCTGGCCGCCGTCTGCTCCAATGCTCAGTTAGCCGCGGTGGCGTGAAGCGTGGTCGCACAGCACAAGTCAGCTTGCTTTACTGGCGGCCAGGAAGGCGTCGATGGTGCGGAGCAGTGCTTCCTGATCGCGCTTGGGGAGCTGATCGACGGCTTGAAGGCGGCGCAGGAGCGGCCGACGAGATCGTGATCGAAACGGTCTGGGGCGCCCGCCGAAAACGC
>JBDSMR010000065.1:0-9308 GCA_039915735.1 Usitatibacter sp.
AGCAGGCGACGCACAAGATATGCAAGCAACGTCTCGTGTGTTCCAACCGGCGCGTAGATGCGGCACCGTCGGCCAAGCTTGCCTTCCGACTCCAGTCCTACGACTTGTGTGTAGAGCGGCTCGCCCATGCCATGAAGGCACTGGAACTCGTACTGGCCGGGCGTATACGGGCCAGCCATCTCGTAGATCGAGGCCAGCGTCTGCGCGTTGTGGGTGGCGAACTGCGGATAAATCTCCGCCGGTGCGGCAAGCAGCATGCGCGCACAGGCGAGATAGGAAACGTCCGTGTGCACCTTGCGCGTGAAGACCGGATAGCCATCGAGGCCTTCTACCTGCGCGCGCTTGATCTCGGAATCCCAGTAGGCGCCCTTCACCAGGCGCACCATCAGGCGGCGTTGCGTGCGGCGCGCGAGGTCCACCAGGTAGTCGATGACAAACGGGCAGCGCTTGCCGTAACCCTGGATCACGAAGCCGATGCCGTTCCACCCGGCCAGCGCCGGTTCGTGGCAAAGCTTCTCGAGAAGATCGAGCGAAAGCTCGAGGCGGTCGGCCTCCTCCGCGTCGATGCTGATGCCGATGTCGTAGCCCTTGGCCTGCAGCGTCAGCGCCTTGACGCGCGGATAGAGTTCCGTGAGGACACGCTCGCGTTGCGCGTATGAATAACGCGGATGCAGCGCGGAGAGCTTGATCGAGATGCCGGGACCATCGATGATGCCGCGCCCCGTGGCGGCATGGCCAATCGAATGGATGGCGCTTTCGTACGACGCCAGGTAACGCCTGGCGTCCGCATCGGTCATCGCCGCTTCGCCCAGCATGTCGTACGAATAGCCGAAACCCGTCGCCTCGAAGCGGCGCGCGTTGGAGAGCGCTTCATCGATGGTTTCGCCGGCGACGAACTGCTTGCCCATGAGGCGCATGCCGAGGTCGACGGCCTTGCGGATGACAGGCTCGCCAACGCGGGCGGTGACGCGAGTCAGCGCGTTGGAAAGCCCGCGCTCATCGTGGGTTGCGACCAAGCGGCCCGTGACCAGCAAGCCCCAGGTGGCGGCGTTGATGAAAGTGGAGCCACTGCCGCCAAGGTGCGCACGCCAATCCCCACGGCCGATCTTGTCGCGGATGAGCGCGTCACGGGTGGCGGCATCCGGAATGCGCAGCAGCGCCTCCGCAAGGCACATGAGGGCCACGCCTTCCTCACTCGAAAGCGAGAACTCCTGCAGCAGGCCCTGCACGAGGTTTTCTCGCGTGCTGCCGGATTGGCGCTCACGCAGGCCGGCGACCAGCCTCCGGGCGAGGTCACTGGCCGCACCAGCCTGCGCGGGCTGCAGCGCAGCCAGCTCCACGAGCGGTGCGAGACATTCAGGTTCCGGCCGGCGACGCGCGGCCGTGATGGCAGTGCGCAGCGGCGACCGCTCGGGCAGAGCGGCCGCGAACTCCGCGAAGCGCATGGATTACTGCTGGGCTTTCTGCTGGTCGTTCAGCGACTTCATCAGCGCGTTGTAGTCCTCGATCGCCTTGTTGGCGGCTACCTCGTTGGCCTTCATCGCCACCTTGCGGGCTTCGAGATACTCGTTCATGCACTTCTTGTAATTGTCGATGTCGCCCTGGAAGCGCTTGACCACCATCTTGTCCTGCATCAGCGCGGAGCCCGGAAGGACCGGTTTCGGTTCGCACTTGATGGCGGGCACGTCGCCGGGCGACTGCGCGAAGGTAACGGTGCTGGCCGCGCCCAGCATCAACGCGGCGACGAGGGAAAAACGTTTCATGGGAAAGACCTTTCGCTTGGGGATTCCGATGGGCGCGTAGAGTAACGCATAACCCGGGTCATTCGCTGACCGGCATCGTGTAGTTCAGCGCGAGACGGCCGCCGTCGGGATAGATGGTCTGCCCCGTCAGGTAAGCCGCGTCTTCGCTGGCCAGGAATACTGCGACCCGCGCGATCTCTTCCGGTTCCCCCATGCGGCCCATGGGGGTGCGCGAAAGGATCTTGTTTTCGGCGGCCTTGTTGCCCAGGACTGCGGTCCTCGCGAGTTCCGTGAGGATGGTGCCGGGGCCGATGCCATTCACGCGGATACCCTGGGTAGCGAGCGAAACCGACATCACCTTGGTGAGCTGGTTGATGCCGCCTTTCGAAACCACGTAGGGAACCTGGTTGGGGATGGCAAGAATCGCGTTGACACTCGACATGTTGATGATCGCACCACCTGCGCCCTGCTTCACCATCTGGCGCGCGGCGGCTTGTCCGGCGAGGAACACACCCTTGAGGTTGACGGCGATCACGCGGTCGAAGTCCGCTTCCTCGAGGTCGAGGAATTCCGCCGCGTGCACGATGCCGGCGTTGGCGACGAGGATGTCGAGGCGGCCGAACTTTTCCACCGTCGCGGCCACGGCGCGATCCACATCCGATTTCTTCGAAACATCGCATGCGATGAAAGCGGCCGATGCGCCAACCTTGCCGGCCGAGGCGCGAACGACGGCCTCGTTCAGGTCGGCCATCATGACCTTCGCGCCCTCCTTCACAAACGCTTCAGAGCACGCAAAACCGATTCCCTGCGCGGCCCCGGTGACGAGCGCAACCTTGCCTTGCAATTTCATTTCGTCGACGACGGCGTGAAGGGTTTCATCGGCGAGAGGTCCAGCACGCCTTCAGGCGCAGCGGCAGGCGCAACCTTCTGAAGGACACCGCCCTTGCCCTTCACCGCCTCCGCGAGGTCGGAGCAGAATGCCTCCTGCTTCGCCGGGCAATCCTTCCTGGCGCGCGAGTAGACGCTTTCGCGATCGTCCTTGGCCGCCGGGCTCTGCAGGTGTTTCACCAGCCAGGCCTTGTAGTCGCCATCCTTCGTGGTCTGGCCAGCAACCGCGTCTACGTTTTTCCACTCGACCATCAGGCGCAGGATGGCGTCGGTGTAGCTGTCCTCGGTATTGCCGGTGTCGCAGTGGTGGTAGTCGGTATACGCCTTGTAGAGCGACGCCCAGTTGACGACGCGCTCGATCGCCTTGTCCGCATTGGCCGCATCGGACTTGCTGCACGCCTTCTGTGCAAACGCCGGGGCGGTTGCCAGCACGGCGCAAAGTGTGATCAATCGAAAGATGTTCATCTCAAGCTGCCATTCCCGGACGGCGTCCGGAGTTGTCCAAGCGTTCACGAATGACGCGCGCGATACCCGCGGCGTCAAGTCCACAATCGGCGAGCAGCTGCTGCGGATCACCGTGTTCCACGAATTTGTCCGGCAGGCCCAGCATCAGCATCGGCACGGCCGCGCCGCCGGCCGCCAGCGCTTCCGCAACCGCCGAACCCGCGCCCCCCGTGATCACGCCCTCTTCAATGGTCACCAGCAGGTCGTGCGTGGTGGCGAGCTTGAACACCAGCTCGCGATCGAGCGGCTTCACGAAGCGCATGTTGGCCACGGTGGCGTTGAGCTGCTCGCCCGCTTCAAGCGCAGGCGCAAGCACCGTGCCGAAAGCCAGGATCGCAACGCGTTTGCCTTCGCGCCGGATTTCGCCGCGACCCACGGGCATCGCCTGCATGGTTTTCTGGATCTCGGCCCCCGAACCGCTGCCGCGCGGGTAACGCACAGCGCTCGGGCCTTCGAGTGTCGTGCCGGTGTACAGCAGCTGGCGGCATTCGTTTTCATCCGCCGGCGTCATGATGGTCATGTTCGGGATGCAGCGCAGGTAGGCGAGATCGAAGGCGCCATGGTGCGTGGGACCATCCGCGCCAACCAGGCCACCGCGATCAAGTGCAAACACCACCGGCAAGTTCTGCAACGCCACGTCGTGGATCAGCTGGTCGTAGGCGCGCTGCAGGAACGTGGAATAGATGGCGACAACCGGCTTCTGCCCCTCCACCGCCAGGCCCGCCGCGAACGTGACCGCGTGCTGCTCGGCGATGCCGACGTCGAAATAGCGATCGGGAAACTCCTGCGAGAACTTCACCATGCCGGAGCCTTCGCGCATCGCGGGCGTGATGCCGACAATGCGCTTGTCCGCGCGCGCCATGTCGCAGAGCCACTCGCCGAACACCTGCGTGTACGTGGGGCGCGGGCGCGCATCGGGCGCAGCCTTGGCCTTGACGATGCCGACACCCGGGTCGAACTTGCCGGGGCCGTGATACGCAATGGGATCGTCTTCCGCGAGGCGGTAACCCTGGCCCTTGCGCGTGACCACGTGCAGGAACTGCGGGCCCGTGAGGCGCTTCACGTTGGTGAGCGTGTCCAGCAGCGCATCGAGGTTGTGTCCGTCGATGGGGCCGGTGTAGTTGAAGCCGAATTCCTCGAACATCGTCGAGGGCGTGAGCATGCCCTTGGCGTGTTCCTCGAAACGCTTGGCCAGCTGCTTCATCGGCGGCGAGACCGAATCCAGCACTTTCTCCGCGGTTTTCTTGGTGGCCGCGTAGAAACGCCCCGACATCAGCTTGGCGAGGTAGTTGTTGAGCGCGCCGACGTTCTCCGAAATCGACATGTCGTTGTCGTTGAGGATGACGATGACGTTGGCGCCGGTCTGCTCCGCATTGTTGAGCGCCTCGAAGGCCATGCCGGCCGTCATCGCGCCGTCGCCGATCACGGCGATCACGTGGCGATCCTTGCCCTGCTGCTTCGACGCGACCGCCATGCCGAGCGCCGCCGAGATCGAAGTGGACGAATGCGCGGTACCGAAGGTGTCGTATTCACTTTCCTCGCGCCGCGGGAAACCTGCGATGCCACCCTTCTGGCGCAGGCGGTCCATGCCTTTGCGGCGACCGGTGAGGATCTTGTGGCCGTAGGTCTGGTGGCCCACATCCCAGATCAGGCGATCGTCGGGCGTCTGGAAGATGTAGTGCAGCGCGATGGTGAGCTCCACCGTGCCGAGGTTCGAGGAAAGATGGCCACCGGTTGCGGAAACGGAATCAACGATGAAGGCGCGCAGCTCGGTGGCGAGCTGTGAAAGCTGCTTGCGATCGAGCCGCCGCAACTGGGCGGGATCGTCGACGGTCTCGAGCAGGGGATAGGCGCTCATCGCCAAGGCATTCTACCGCTCGCGATGGACGATGAATTCGCCCAGCTGCCTGAGCCGGTCGGCACGCCCGTCAAACCCTTCCAGCGCCTTGAGCGAATCGGCCAGCAGCTCGTCGGCAAAACGCTTCGCGGGGGTAAGCCCCATGATGCTGGTGTAGGTAGGTTTGTTGTCCGCCTTGTCCTTGCCAACGGTTTTGCCGAGCGTCTCGGCATCACCTTCCTCATCGAGGATGTCGTCGACGACCTGGAAGGCGAGGCCGATGCACTTGGCGTAGCGATCGAGATGATCGAAATCCTGCGGCGAAAGTTCATTCCCGCAGTAGGCTCCCATCAGCACCGACGCGCGAATCAGCGCGCCGGTCTTGAGGATGTGCATGTGCTCCAGTTCCGGCAGCGTGAGGGGCTTGCCGACGGATTCGAGGTCGATCGCCTGGCCGCCCGCCATGCCGCGCGAGCCACAGGCGACGGCGAAAAGCTGGATCAGCTTGAGCTGGTTTTCGGGACGCGCAAGCGGATGTTCCGCCAGGATCTGGAAGGCCGCGCTCTGCAGCGCGTCGCCCGCGAGCAGCGCCGTGGCCTCATCGAATTCCACATGGCAAGTGGGCTTGCCACGGCGCAGGACGTCGTCGTCCATGCAGGGCAGGTCGTCGTGGATAAGCGAGTAGGCGTGGATCATTTCCACGGCGGCGGCGGGAATCCTGAGTTTTTCGACGGAGGCTTCCGTCAGCGCGCCAGCGGCGAAAACCAGCATTGCCCGCACCCGCTTGCCACCGCCGAGGGTCGAATACCGCATGGCGTCGTGCAGCCGGCTCGGGACCACTTGCTGGCCCGGGAGGAGCGCGGCCAAGGCCGTCTCCATGCTGCCGGCCACCTCTCGCGACCAGGCCTGGAAATCGTTCGGGGTCACTTGTCGGGCGTGAAGTCGCGCAGGGTTTCGCCGTCCAGCACCGCGATGCGGGCTTGGGCCGCGTTGAGCCGGCCTTCGCAGAACTTCAGGAGCTCGGTGCCCCGCTGGTAGGCGGCCAGGGACTCCTCCAGCGGGAGTTTTCCGTCCTCCATACGGCCGAGGATGGATTCCAGCTCTGCGAGGGCGGTTTCGAAGCTGAGGGTGTCGCCGGAAGGGGCCGGCGAAGGGGTTTCTGCCATGGGAAGCGGGGGGTTGCTAACGTAATGAGATTCTACACGAAGGTCTTGAAAAATAAGGGAACTCAGGCCAAAATAGCGGTCTGAACAGTACTGGCCGGGACGGAGCTGCAGAGTTAAAAGCTAGCTGACTCGATTAGCCCAAATTTGTTTACATCTTCGTGGTTCCGGGGGTGCGGATAATGACGGATCTTGCGAGTCAGAAGGCGCTCACGCGCTCTTCTCCCAACCTGCCGCTGTCGTGGTATTTCGATCCACGCGTGGCGGAAATAGAGCAGAAACTCCTCTTCGCCAAAGGCCCCGGCTACGTGGCCCATGAGCAGATGGCGCCCAACAATGGCGACTATCGCGTGCTCGACTGGCGCAACAACGGTGCCTGGGCCCTGGTCAACAATGATGGCCGGCACGACCTCGTCTCCAACGTCTGCCGCCACCGCCAGGCCATCATGCTGCGCGGCGCGGGATCGCTTCCCGGCGGCACCATCACCTGCCCGCTGCACCGCTGGAGCTACAACGGCGAAGGCAAGCATCTCGGCGCGCCTTCCTTCCAGGAAAAGATCTGCCTCGACCTTCCGCGCCAGCACCTGCAGGAGTGGAACGGCATGCTCTTCAATGGCGGGCGCGACATCGCGCGAGACCTCATGAACCTGGGCGTGGCGAAGGAGCTCGATTTCTCCGGCTACCACCTCAACAAGGTCGAGACCACCGAATACGACTTCAACTGGAAAACCTTCATCGAGGTCTACCTCGAGGACTACCACGTCGGCCCCTTCCATCCGGGCCTGGGCAAGTTCGTCACCTGCGACGACCTCAAGTGGGAGTTCGGCGACTGGCACAGCGTGCAGACCGTCGGCGTGAACCAACGCCTGGGCACACCGGGCTCGCACGTCTACAAAGCGTGGCACGACGCGGTACTGAATTTCCGCAATGGCGAACCGCCACCGCGCGGTGCCATCTGGCTCACCTACTACCCGAACGTGATGGTCGAGTGGTATCCGCACGTCCTCGTGATCTCCACGCTTTATCCGCGCGGACCGGAGAAGTGCCTGAACGTGACTGAGTTCTACTACCCGGAAGAGATCGCGCTCTTCGAGCCGGAATTCATGGAAGCGCAGCAGAAGGCGTACCACGAGACGGCGAAGGAAGACGAGGAGATCTGCCAGCGCATGACGGAAGGTCGCCGCGCGCTACTGGCGGAGGGGCGCGAGGAGCACGGGCCTTATCAAAGCCCGATGGAAGACGGCATGGTGCACTTCCACGAGTTCATCCAGCGCGAGATTTCGCAGCACGCCTAGGGCCGTTGCCTGGCGCGCCCGGTCGGAATATCCTCTAGATTCATAATTTAGAGGATACCAAGCTGGCCGCTCCACTGTACCGTCTGCATTCGCCCGCGCTGGCAGCAAGCTACGCCGACGTCGAGAACCACGCGCTCTCCCAGGAAAATGTGCTGGTAGGCACGCCGGGCACGATCAGCCTGCGGCGCAACGCCTCCGGGGTGAACTTCTACGTCCGCCAGTACTACGATCACGAGCGCACCAAGCGGGACCAGTACATTGCCGCGGCCGATGCGCCTGGAGCCGCGCGCCGCGCCGAAGAGTGGCGGCGCCGCATCGAGGATGCGAAGGACCTGCTTCAGTCCGTCCGGCTGCTTGCGCGCGAGGGTTACGCCACCCTGACGCCGAAGCACCTCGCGGCCATCGCCCCGCTTAGCGATCACGGAATTTTTGCCGCAGGCGCCGTACTGGTCGGAACCCATGCATTCGAGGTGGTCGCGAACCGCCTCGGAATCCGCGTTGCTGCCTTTGCCACCGAAGACATCGATGTGGCACGCCCGGCGAAGCTCGCGCTCGAGACACTACCCGCGGGCGGCCTGCTTGAGTTGTTACGCGAATCCGGCATCGATTTCGTCGATGTACCGGCACTCGACCGGCGAGACCCCCCCACAAGCTACAAGGAGCGCGGCCGATCGCGATTCACCTTTGATCTGCTCGTGCCGGCCGCGGGAAATGAAATCGGCATACACGCTGTGCCGGAGTTGAGCGCCCACGCCACCGCGCTTCCCTTCCTGCGCTACCTCCTTGGCGAGACGCAGGTCACAGCCGCCCTGTCCAATCATGGGGTCGCAAGTGTGCGTGTTCCCCTTGCCGAGCGCTTCGCGCTCCACAAGCTCGTGGTCGCGCAGATCCGCGCAGGGCGCCCGGAGAAAAGCCTCAAGGACCTTCGGCAAGCCGCGGCCCTGATCGCGGCCCTGGGGGAAACGCAGCCCGGCGCGCTCGAGTCCGCGTACAGGAGTACTCCTGTGTCCAGTCGCAAGCACATTCGCAAGTCGCTGGAGATGATCCGCCGGCCCCTCGAGGCCCATCCACAGTCCTGGGATTCGATCACCTCGATCGTGCGAATGGGTTAGGAGGCCAACAATCGCCGGCTTGCCCGACGATTGCCATTTTTCCTCCCTTATCTGCGGATATGCTCCGGGGCTCCAAGGGGAGAACTTCGTGACTTCAAGGCTTCGCACCGCCCTCGGCGGCTTTGTCCATTCCATCTTCGGGACGTGGACGGCCCCGCCCTGGGCGCGCTGGGTGGGTGGACATCTCGGCCACGCCGGCTCGGTCGCCACGGCCAATCCGCGGCGCTCCGCGCTTGTCGCCACGGCGCTTGCCGCGGTGATCGTGGGCTCCGTCTACGGATACCGCTGGTACGAGTCGCGGCCGAAACCTGTTGAGACAACCTTCGCAGTCGCCAATCCGCCACGCACCGCGATCGAAAATGAAGAAGACCCGCAGCCGCTGGTGGTGACCTTCGACCGCCCCGCCGCGCCGCTCGGGACAACGGGCAAACCGGTGAGCGCTGGCCTCACGCTGAATCCGGCACTCGAAGGCACCTGGAGCTGGCGCGACGACAAGACGCTGCTCTTCACGCCCAAGGCCGATTGGCCGGTGGGTGAGGAATATTCCGTTCGCCTCGGCAAGGAAGCCTTTGCCTCGCAGGTGACCCTGAAGGAATCGAGGCTCACGTTTTTTACCGCCCCGTTCGCCGCAAAGGTTTCGCGCGCGCAGTTCTACCAGGACCCCACCAACCCGGCTGCGAAGAAGGCCGTGTTCGACGTGAACTTCAGCCACCCGGTGAATGGGCCTGAGCTGGAGAAACACATCGCACTCAAGCTTGCCGGGCAGA
>JBDSMR010000071.1:0-37462 GCA_039915735.1 Usitatibacter sp.
CGCGGCGCTCCACGGTGCTACCCGATTTCGTCGGGCTCACGATCGCGGTGCACAACGGCAAGCAGCACATCCCCGTCTATGTGTCCGAGAACATGGTCGGGCACAAGCTGGGCGAGTTCGCGTTGACACGGACCTTCAAGGGCCATTCGGCCGACAAGAAGGTTCAGGCGTCGGGCACTCCAGCCCCGGCCCCGAAGAAGTGAGGACACGATGAACGTCGAAGCCAAACTCTACGGCGTACGCCTCTCGGCCCAGAAGGGCCGCCTGGTGGCCGACCTCGTGCGCGGCCAGCCCATTGCGGCCGCGCTCAATATCCTCAGCTTCACCCCGAAGAAGGGTGCGCGCATCATCAAGAAGGTCCTTGAGAGCGCGATCGCCAACGCCGAGCACAACAATGGCGCGGACATCGACGAGCTGAAGATCACCAAGATCTGCGTGGAAAAGGGCCCCGTGCTCAAGCGCTTCCAGGCGCGCGCCAAGGGCCGCGGAAACCGCATCGTGAAGCCCACCTGCCACGTGTTCCTCGCGGTCGGCGACGGGAAAAAGGACTAGCCATGGGTCAGAAGATCAATCCGATCGGCTTTCGCCTCTCGGTGAACCGCAACTGGGGCTCGAAGTGGTTCGCGAACACCAAGAATTTCCCCGGCATGCTCGCCGAGGACATCAAGGTGCGCGAGTACCTCAAGAAAAAGCTGTCGCACGCCGCCGTGGGTAAGGTCGTGATCGAGCGTCCCTCGAAGAATGCGCGCATCACCATCTACTCGGCGCGACCGGGCGTGGTGATCGGCAAGAAGGGCGAGGACATCGAGGGCCTGCGCACGGCGCTGCAGAAGCTGATGGGCGTGCCGGTGCACGTCAACATCGAGGAGATTCGCAAGCCCGAGCTCGACGCGCAGCTGATCGCCGACTCGATCACCAGCCAGCTTGAGAAGCGCGTGATGTTCCGCCGTGCGATGAAGCGCGCGATGCAAAACGCGATGCGCCTGGGTGCCCAGGGCATCAAGATCACCAGCGCCGGGCGCCTGAACGGTGCCGAGATCGCGCGCACCGAATGGTATCGCGAGGGACGCGTCCCGCTGCATACCCTGCGCGCCGAGATCGAGTACGGCTTCTCGGAAGCGAAGACGACCTACGGAACGATCGGCGTCCAGGTCCTCGTCTTCAAGGGCGAGACCCTCGGCAAGGGCGAGCAGCCGTTGGCCGCCGCGCCGGAACCCGATAAGAAACCCGCCAGGAAACCAGGGGTGAAACATGCTGCAGCCAGCTAGAAGGAAGTACCGCAAGGAGCAGAAGGGGCGCAACAAGGGCATTGCCACTCGCGGCGCCAAGGTTTCCTTCGGTGAGTTCGGCCTCAAGGCCATCGGCCGCGGGCGTCTCACCGCGCGCCAGATCGAGGCCGCGCGCCGCGCGATGACCCGCCACATCAAGCGTGGCGGGCGCATCTGGATTCGCATCTTCCCGGACAAGCCGATTTCCAAGAAACCCGCCGAGGTCCGCATGGGCAACGGCAAGGGCTCGCCCGAGTACTACGTCGCCGAGATCGTGCCCGGCAAGGTGCTCTACGAGATGGACGGCGTCGAGGAGAACCTGGCCCGCGAGGCCTTCGCGCTCGCCGCCGCAAAGCTGCCGATCCGCACGGCGTTCGTGCAACGCCTGATCGGTTGATGGAGACAAGCCATGAGCAAGAATGACAATCTGCGCTCCAAGAGCGCCGAAGACCTGAACAAGGAACTGCTCGAGCTGCGCAAGGCGCAGTTCGGCCTGCGCATGCAGCTGGCCACGCAGAGCCTTACCAAGCCGAGCGAGATCCTGCGCGTGCGCCGCGAGATCGCCCGCGTCCACACCTTCCTCTCCGCCTCCAAGGCGGCAGCGAAGTCGAAAGGAAGCGCCAAATGACGACCGCAGCCGCCCCCAAGGCCGCCGAGGCCCGCAAGCACCGCCAGCTTACCGGCCGCGTTGTGAGCGACAAGATGGACAAGACGGTGACCGTCCTGGTCGAGCGCCAGGTGATGCATCCGGTCATCGGCAAGGTGGTGAACCGCAACAGGAAATACCACGCCCACAACGAGGGCAACGACGCGAAGATGGGTGACAAGGTCGTGATCGAGGAATGTGCCCCGATCTCCAAGACCAAGGCGTGGAAAGTCGCCCGCGTCGCTGAGCGTGCCCGCCCGGAGTAGTTGGCAGAGGCTCGATTTACCTGCTATAATCGCGGACTTTGCTGATCTCGGCCCAGGCTTCGTGGCCGAGAATCCAGTAGTCAAGCCCAAGCGCGCATTTCCGCTTGGGGGCCGTCCGGCCGCCAGCAGAAGCCAAGCAGCACCAAACGCCCGGACGAACAAGCGGTTGCAATTCGACCCCCCCTGCCGCATTTGCGGGGGAACCAAACCCAGCTGCATCCCTTGCGCATCAGTCGCGGGGGCTGCGGTGAAGACGGATCCAAGACTGCCTGGAGGCTTCGCCGCCGGGTCAAGTTGGAGAGAGACACAATGATTCAGATGCAATCCATTCTCGACGTCGCCGACAACACCGGCGCGCGATCGGTGATGTGTATCAAGGTGCTCGGCGGCTCGAAGCGTCGCTATGCGGGCATCGGCGACATCATCAAGGTCAGCATCAAGAGTGCTGCCCCGCGCGGCCGCGTGAAGAAGGGCGAAGTCTACAGTGCCGTGGTGGTGAGAACCGCCCATGGCGTGCGCCGCCCCGATGGCTCGGTGATCAAGTTCGACACCAATGCCGCGGTGCTCCTGAACCCCAAGCTCGAGCCGATCGGCACGCGCATCTTCGGACCGGTGACGCGTGAGCTGCGCACCGAGCGCTTCATGAAGATCGTGTCGCTCGCTCCCGAAGTGCTCTAAGGAAGCCCACATGCAAAAAATCCGCAAGGGCGACCAGGTGGTCGTCACCACCGGCCGGGAAAAGGGCAAGCGCGGCTCGGTTTTGCGCGTGTACGAATCCGGCAAGGTCCTCGTCGAGGGCGTGAACCGCGTGAAGAAGCACCAGCGGCCGAACCCCGTGAAGGGCCAGACCGGCGGCATCATCGACAAGGAGATGCCGGTTCATATCTCCAACGTGATGGTCGTCAACCCGGCCACCGGCAAGGGTGACCGCGTGGGATTCAAATTCCTGGAAGCGCAGGCCGGCAATGCCGCCCGCAAGGTGCGCTTCTTCAAGTCCAACGGCGAAGTCGTGGACGTCTGAGGTAGAACATGGCCAAACAAGACAAAGACGCGAAGGGCAAGGACGCCAAGCCGGCCGGCAAGCCGTCCCAGGACGCCAAGCCCGTCGCCAAGGAACCGAAGGGCAAGCGCCCGTCGAAACTCGACAAGGACAGCGTCGAGAAGCAGGCCGCGCCGACCCAGCCCGCGCGGCTCCACGTGGTCTATAACGACACCATCGTGCCGGCGCTGATGAAGCAGTTCGGCTACAAGACGAAGATGCAGGTGCCGCGCATCGACAAGATCACGCTGAACATGGGCGTGGGCGAGGCCGTTGCCGACAAGAAGATCATGGAGAACGCCGCCAGCGACATGCAGAAGATCGCCGGCCAGAAGCCCGTGGTCACCAAGTCGCGCAAGTCGGTCGCCGGCTTCAAGATCCGCGACGGCTACCCGGTTGGCTGCATGGTCACGCTGCGCTCGCGCCGCATGTATGAATTCCTCGACCGCCTGGTCACGATCGCCCTGCCGCGCGTGCGCGACTTCCGCGGCGTGTCCGGACGTGCCTTCGACAGCCGTGGCAACTACAACATGGGCATCAAGGAACAGATCATTTTCCCGGAGATCGAGTACGACAAGATCGATGCCATCCGGGGCATGAACATCTCCATCACCACTACGGCGAAGAGCGACGAGGAAGCCAAGGCTCTCCTCGCCGCGTTCAAGTTCCCGTTCCGGACCGAGAGGGCTGCGTAATGGCCAAGCTTTCCGTCATCAACCGCCAGGCGAAACGTGTCGCCACGGTCAAGAAATACTCGGAAAGGCGCAAGGCGCTTTTCTCGATCCTCCGGGACCCGAAGGCCACGGACGACGCCCGCGACGAAGCACGCGCCAAGATCCAGGCGATGCCCCGCGACGCTTCCCCGGTGCGTCTGCGCAATCGCTGCGCGATCACCGGCCGTCCGCGTGGCACGTTCCGCAAATTTGGCCTCGCGCGCAACAAGATTCGCGAGATCGCGATGCGCGGCGAGATCCCCGGCATGATCAAGGCGAGCTGGTAGGAGCCATATATGAGCATGAGTGATCCCATCGCCGACATGCTGACGCGCATCCGCAACGCGCAAGCGACCGAAAAGGTCAGCGTGTTCGTGCCGTCATCGAAGGTGAAGCAGGCCATCGCCCAGGTCCTGAAGGACGAGGGTTACATCGAGGACTTCGCGGTCCGCACTCTCGAGGGCCATCCGGTCATCGAGATCGGCCTCAAGTACTACGCCGGCAAGCCGGTGATCGAGAAGATCGAGCGCGTCTCGCGCCCCGGCCTTCGCATCTACAAGGGCCGCGACGACATTCCGCGTGTCATGAACGGGTTGGGCGTGGCGATCGTGTCCACCTCCCGTGGCGTGATGACGGACCGCCGTGCACGCGAAACCGGCGTCGGTGGCGAAGTCCTCTGCGTCGTGGTCTAACGGAGCCGACCCCCAATGTCCCGAATCGCAAAATACCCCGTCAACGTACCGGACAAGGTCCAGGTCACGGTCGACCAGTCGAAGGTGGTGGTGAAGGGCCCGCTGGGCACGCTCGAGCAGGCGATCACCAGCGAGGTCGTGGTGAAGTTCGAGAACGGCATGATCACGTTCGCGGCCGCCAACGAAACAAAAGCCGCCAACGCCATGTCCGGCACCTTGCGCGCGACCGTGGCCAACATGGTCCGCGGCGTGAAGGACGGTTTCCAGAAGAAGCTGACGCTGGTGGGCGTCGGATACCGCGCGCAGGCGCAGGGCAACAAACTGAACCTCACCCTCGGTTTTTCGCATCCGATCGTCCATGCGCTGCCGGAAGGCATCAAGGCCGAGACGCCGACGCAGACCGAGATCCTGATCAAGGGTGTCGATCGCCAGAAGGTTGGCCAGGTGGCCGCCGAAGTGCGCGCATACAAGCCTCCCGAGCCGTACAAGGGCAAGGGCGTGCGCTACTCCGACGAGAAGGTCGTCATCAAAGAGACGAAGAAGAAGTAAGGCGGATATGACCATGGACAAGAAAGCTTCGAGAACGCGCCGCGCCGCCAAGACGCGCGCGCGCATTTCCCGCCAGGGCGCCGCTCGCCTCATGGTGAACCGTACCAACCTGCACATCTACGCCCAGGTGATCGACGCCACGGGTGGCAAGGTGATCGCTTCCGCCTCGAGCCTCGAGAAGGACGTGCGCGCCTCGCATCCCAATGGCGCCAAGAAGGACACAGCCGCGGAAGTCGGCAAGCGCATCGCCGAGAAGGCGATGGCTGCCGGCGTCACAGAAGTGGCGTTCGACCGGTCTGGATTCAGCTACCACGGGCGCGTGAAGGCCCTCGCCGACGCGGCCCGCGAAGGCGGCCTCAAGTTCTAAGGACGAAACATGGCTAGAAACGATCAGAGAAACCAGGGCCAGGACGATCGCGGCGACGGTCTTCGCGAGAAGATGATCTCCGTGAACCGCGTCACCAAGGTGGTGAAGGGCGGACGCATCCTCGGATTCGCGGCGCTCACGGTCGTCGGCGACGGCGACGGCTCCATCGGCATGGGCAAGGGCAAGGCGCGTGAAGTGCCGGTTGCCGTGCAGAAGGCCATGGAGCAGGCCCGCCGCAACATGGTGAAGATCCCGCTGAAGAGCGGCACCATCCACCACGATGTACTCGGCCAGCATGGCGCCACGCGCGTGATGATGAAGCCGGCCATCGAGGGCAACGGCATCAAGGCCGGCGGCGCCATGCGCGCGGTATTCGAGGTGATGGGCGTGACCAACATCTCCGCCAAGTGCCACGGCTCCACCAATCCGTACAACGTCGTTCGAGCGACGCTCGACGGCCTCGTCCAGCAGCGCCGCCCGTCGGAAATCGCGGCCAAGCGGGGCAAGAAGGTCGAAGAGATCGCCTGAGGATCGATGACATGAACGCCAAGAAGAAGTCGGCCGATTCCGGCAAGAAGATCAAAGTCACCCTGGTGAAGGGCTTGCGCGGCACGCTTCACACCCACCGCGAGTCGGTGAAGGGTCTGGGCCTGCGCCACCGCCAGCACAGCGTGGAAGTGCAGGACACGCCGTCGATCCGCGGAATGATCAACAAGGTGAGCTACCTGCTGAAGGTCGAGGAATAAGAGCATGGAACTGAACACCATCAAGCCCGCCGAAGGCTCCAAGAAGAATCGCCGCCGCGTCGGCCGCGGCATCGGCTCGGGCCTGGGCAAGACCGCCGGCCGTGGCCACAAAGGCCAGAAATCGCGCGCCGGTGGCTACCACAAGGTTGGTTTCGAAGGCGGCCAGATGCCGCTGCAGCGCCGCTTGCCGAAGCGTGGCTTCCTCGCGGTGACCATCACCAAGGCCGCCGAAGTCCGCTCCGGCGACCTGTCGAAGGTCGGCGCCGACGCGATCGACCTCGCCGCCCTGCTGAAGGCCGGCCTGGTCCCGAACGGCACCAAGCGCGCGAAGATCATCCTCGCCGGCAAGGTCGAGAAGAAATTCAAGATCGCGGGTGTGGCCGCCTCCAAGGGCGCCAAGGAAGCGATCGAGAAGGCCGGCGGCTCCATCGCCGACCTCGTCGTGGCCGAAAAAGTCGCCAAGCTGCCCAAGAAGCAGAAGCCGGCGCAGGCCAAGTAGAGACGGAGAAGAGCGCATTGGCGTCTAACCCCCTCGCGACCCTCGGAAAACTCGGCGACCTCAAGCGTCGCCTGTGGTTTCTCGTGGGTGCACTCGTGGTCTACCGCGTCGGCACGTACATCCCCGTGCCGGGCATCGACCCGTCCGAGCTCGGGCGCCTCTTCCAGAAGACGCAGGGCGGCATCCTGGACATGTTCAACATGTTCTCCGGCGGTGCGCTGTCGCGTTTCTCCATCTTCGCGCTCGGCATCATGCCGTACATTTCCGCCTCGATCATCATGCAGCTGATGTCCGTGGTGTCGCCGCAGCTGGAGGCCCTCAAGAAGGAGGGCGAAGCCGGTCGCCGCAAGATCACCCAGTACACGCGCTACGGCACCGTGCTGCTGGCGCTCTTCCAGGCACTCGGCATCTCGATCGCGCTGGAGTCGCAGGCCGGCCTCGTGCTCGATCCGGGCCTCGCGTTCCGCTTCACTACCGTGCTCACGCTCACGACCGGCACGATGTTCCTCATGTGGCTGGGCGAGCAGATCACCGAGCGCGGCATCGGCAATGGCATCTCGATGATCATCTTCGCCGGCATCGTCGCGGGCCTGCCACATGCCATCGGCGGCAGCCTTGAACTGGTGCGAACCGGCGCCATGTCGGTCTTCGTGGCGCTGCTGATCTTCGCGCTCGTGATTGGTGTCACCGCATTCGTGGTGTTCGTGGAGAAGGGCCAGCGCCGCATCCTGGTGAACTACGCCAAACGCCAGGTGGGCAACCGCCTGTACGGCGGCCAGAGCTCGTTCCTGCCGCTCAAGCTCAACATGTCGGGCGTGATCCCGCCGATCTTCGCCTCGTCGATCATCCTTTTCCCGGCGACGCTCGCGAGCTGGTTCGGCTCCAACGAGAACATGACGTGGTTGAAGGACGTTTCCGCCGCCATGTCGCCCGGCCAGGTGCTGTACGTCGTGCTGTACGCGGCCGCCATCATCTTCTTCTGCTTCTTCTACACCGCGCTCGTCTTCAACTCGAAGGAAACCGCGGACAACCTGAAGAAGAGTGGCGCCTTCGTCCCCGGCATCCGCCCGGGAGACCAGACCGCGCGCTACATCGACAAGATCCTCACCCGGCTCACGCTCATTGGCGCCATCTACATTACGCTGGTGTGCCTGCTGCCGGAGTTCCTGCATGCCCAGTACAACGTGCCGTTCTACTTCGGCGGCACTTCATTGCTGATCGTGGTGGTGGTGACCATGGATTTCATGGCGCAGCTGCAGGCATACCTGATGTCGCACCAGTACGAGAGTCTGCTCAAGAAGGCGAACTTCAAGGGTGGCTCCGGTTTCCCGGTGCGATAAGGCGATATGGCGAAGGAAGAAACGATCCAGATGCAGGGGGAGATAGTCGAGACGCTCCCCAATGCGATGTTCAGGGTAAAGCTCGAGAACGGGCACGTGGTCCTGGGGCACATCTCCGGGAAGATGCGGATGCACTACATCCGGATCCTCCCCGGCGACAAGGTGACCGTGGAGCTTACGCCCTACGATTTGACCAAGGCGCGGATCACCTTCCGCGCCAAGTAAGGAGAACGACGATGCGAGTGCAGGCTTCCGTCAAGAAAATATGCCGCAAGTGCAAGATCGTGCGGCGCAAGCGCGTGGTGCGCGTGATCTGCACCGACCCGCGCCACAAGCAGCGCCAGGGCTAAGGCCCGGTACTGCCCACGACGCATAGAGGAAAATCATGGCCCGTATTGCAGGCATCAACATCCCGAATCACCAGCACACCGCGATCGCGCTGACGGCGATCTACGGCATCGGCCGCGCGCGCGCGCGCCTCATCTGCGACTCCGCCGGCATCAAGCAGTCGGCGAAGATCAAGGACCTCTCGGACGCCGAGATGGACAAGATCCGCGAGCAGATCGCCAAGTTCTCCGTCGAAGGCGACCTGCGCCGCGAGACCTCGATGAACATCAAGCGTCTCATGGACCTGGGCTGCTACCGAGGCGTGCGCCACAAGAAGGGCCTGCCGGTCCGTGGCCAGCGTACCCGTACCAACGCGCGCACCCGCAAGGGGCCGCGCAAGGCCGTCCGCCTGTCCAAGGCCGCGACCTAAACGAGAGGAACAGAAACAATGGCCAAGCCAGCCGCAACCCGCGTTCGCAAGAAGGTAAAGAAGGCCGTCTCCGAGGGCATCGCCCACGTGCACGCCTCCTTCAACAACACGATCATCACCATCACCGATCGCCAAGGCAACGCGCTTTCATGGGCGACCTCCGGCGGCGCGGGCTTCAAGGGTTCGCGCAAGTCAACGCCCTTCGCTGCGCAGGTGGCCGCTGAATCTGCGGGCCGTGCGGCCCAGGAGCATGGCGTGAAGAACCTGGAAGTGCGCATCAAGGGCCCCGGCCCCGGCCGCGAATCGGCCGTCCGCGCGCTGAACGCGCTCGGTCTCAAGATCGTATCGATCGCCGACGTGACGCCGGTGCCGCACAACGGCTGCCGCCCGCCGAAGCGCCGCCGCATGTAATGAAGGCCGGGTTGCCGAAAGTGGTGGCAGCCCCAATGTACAGAGACTAGGAGATACACCGTGGCACGTTATACCGGACCCAAGTGCAAGCTCTCGCGCCGGGAAGGCACCGACCTCTTCCTGAAGAGCGCGCGCCGTTCCCTCGACACGAAGTGCAAGCTCGATTCGCGCCCCGGACAGCACGGCGCCAAGTCGACGCGCATCTCGGAATACGGCACGCAGCTGCGTGAAAAGCAGAAGATCCGTCGCATGTACGGCGTGCTCGAGCGCCAGTTCCGCACCTACTTCGACAAGGCGATCGCCAAGCGGGGCGCCACCGGCGAGAACCTCCTGCAGATGCTGGAGAGCCGCCTGGACAATGTCGTGTACCGCATGGGATTCGCCTCGACGCGCGCGGAAGCTCGCCAGCTCGTATCGCACAAGTCGATCGAGGTGAACAGCAAGCCGGTGAACATCCCGTCCTACCTGGTCAAGGCGACGGACACCGTCTCGGTGCGCGAGAAGTCGCGCGCGCAGTTGCGCATCAAGTCGTCCCTGGACCTGGCCGAGCAGAACGGCTTCCCCAGCTGGGTCGAGGTCGATGCCAAGAATTTCAAGGGCGTCTTCAAGACGCTGCCTGACCGCTCGGAGTTCGCCTCCGACGTGAATGAACAGCTGGTGGTCGAGCTTTACTCGAAGTAACAGATCTGTAGCGCTGGAGCTCGATCCCCTCAAACGCTTCTGGCCGAGGTACCCCCGAATGCAAAGCAACGCCACGTCTTTCCTGAAACCCCGCATCATCGATGTCCAGAACCTTTCGCCGACGCACGCGAAAGTGATCATGGAGCCGTTCGAGCGCGGTTATGGCCACACCCTGGGCAACGCCCTGCGCCGCATCCTCCTTTCCTCCATGCCCGGCTATGCCGCCACGGAAGTGAAGATCGCCGGCGTGCTGCATGAGTACTCCACGATCGAAGGCGTGCAGGAAGACGTCGTCGACGTCATCCTCAACCTCAAGGGCGTGGTGATGAAGCTGCACAACCGCGCCGAGGCCACGCTCAAGCTGAAGAAGGCCGCCCCGGGCCCGGTGACCGCCGCCGACATCGAGGTGACGCACGACGTCGAGATCATCAACCCGGACCACGTCATCGCCCACCTCACGCAGGGTGGCAAGATCGACATGACGATCAAGATCGAGAAGGGTCGCGGCTACGTGCCGGCCACTTCGCGCCGCCAGGACGATTCGCGCTCCATCGGCTCGATCCTGCTGGACGCCTCGTTCTCGCCGGTGCGCCGCGTGAGCTACCAGGTCGAAAGCGCCCGCGTCGAGCAGCGCACCGACCTCGACCGCCTCGTGATCGACATCGAGACCAACGGCGTGATCGAGCCGGAAGAAGCCGTGCGTTACTCGGCCTCCGTCCTGGTCGACCAGCTGTCAGTGTTCGCATCGCTGCAGTCCACGAGCGAAGAGCGCCAGGAAACTGCGCAGCCGCAGGTCGACCCGATCCTGCTGCAACCGGTCGATGACCTCGAACTCACCGTGCGCTCCGCCAACTGCCTCAAGGCCGAGAACATCTACTACATCGGCGATCTGATCCAGCGCACGGAAAACGAGCTGCTGAAGACGCCGAACCTGGGCCGCAAGTCGCTCAATGAAATCAAGGAAGTGCTCGCCTCGAAGGGCCTCACGCTCGGCATGAAGCTCGAGAACTGGCCGGTGGCGGGGCTTACGAAATAATCGAAAACCGGGGACAGACCCCAAACAGGTAAACCGGGGTCTGTCCCCGCCACAATACTAATAAGGTCGAACAGGCCAAGAGAGTCGAAAGGAAACAGCAATGCGTCACCGCCACGGGCTTCGTAAGCTCAACAAGACCAGCAGCCATCGCCTCGCGATGCTGCGCAACATGACCGTCTCCCTGCTCAAGCATGAGGCGATCAAGACCACGCTGCCGAAAGCCAAGGAGCTGCGCCGCGTCGCCGAGCCGATCATCACCCTCGGCAAGACCGACACGCTGGCCAACAAGCGCCTCGCGTTCGATCGCCTGCGTGATCGCGACATGGTCCTCAAGCTGTTCGCCGAGCTCGGGCCGCGTTACAAGGCGCGCAACGGCGGCTACCTGCGCATCCTCAAGATGGGCTTCCGCCAGGGCGACAATGCCCCGATGGCGTACGTCGAGCTGGTGGACCGTCCGGAGCCCGTCGAGGCCGCGCGCGACACCGGCGACAGCAAGGTCGCGGCCTAAACTTCCGTGAGGCGCCACTGGGCCATCGCGGCCCTGCTGGCCCTCGCTGCAGCCCTCCTCGTCGCGTTCGCGTGGCAGGAGGGTCTTGCCTCCCTCAGTGATGACAGCGCCAGCTACATGGTGCTGGCGCAGGCCATTGCCGGCGCCAACCCCGCGATTGTCCCCTGGGTCGGCTACCACACCCACTTCCCGCCGCTTTTCCCGCTGCTGCTTGCCCTGACGGGCGGCAGTACCGACCTGCGCATCGCCCACCTGGCTGTCGCCTTGCTGGCGGCGTGTGGCGCGGGGCTCGCCTACCGCTTTGTCCTCCGCGACTCCAGCAATCGCGCCATCGCGTTCGCCGTTGCCGCGGCCTTCCTGCTGTGCCCGACCGCCTGGGTGAGCGCCAAGGGCATCCTCAGCGAGCCGATGTTCCTGTGCGCCTCCTTCGCGTGCCTCGTGTACTTCCAGGGCCGGCTGGAAGGTGGGCGCGGGACGTCGATGCAGTGGCTGCTGTTCGGCGCGATGCTGGCCGCAGCCGTGCTGACTCGCGTGGTGGGCGCGACGCTGGTCGCCGCCGTTGTGGTCCACCTCGCGATGACGTCGATCGCGCAGCGCAAGCGCCCGGCGTTCATCGCCCTCGCATTCGCGCTCCTGCCGCCGGTGATTCTCGTGGGCGCCTGGCTCGCGCTCAAGCCGATCGCCGCGCAGGACTCCTACGAGCGCGTCTCCACGGCCATGGCGCAGTCCTGGTACCTCTCGCCCGGGCTGATGGCTGAGTTCTCGCTGAAGAGCATCTTCGCCGGCTGGCTCGCGACGTTCACCGCGGACGCGCAGGTCGGCAATGTCGCGCGCGTGGTCGCGGCGCTGTGCGGCGTGCTGGCGCTCGCCGGCATGCTGGTCCGCCTGGGGCGCAACAGGCTCGATGCGTGGTACGTCCTCATCTCGCTCGCGGTGATCTTCGGCTGGGTGTTCAGCGAGGACAACACGCGCCGCCTGCTCTATCCGCTGCTGCCGCTGCTGCTCTTCTACGCCGGGTTCGCCATCCACTGGTTCCTGGCGCGCTACAAGCTGCAGGAGCATTCGCCGAAGGCCATCGCGGCCGCGGCGCTGCTGCTCGCGCTCATCAGCGTGCCGGCCATGTTGCTGCTGCTGGACAAGTCATTCGACCGCCAGCCCGTCCTCGCCGGCTACCCCACCCGCTATGCCGACATCACCGAGTACTACTCCACCATCAACGTCGAGCGCAGCCGCGCGCTCGCGGGCCGCCATGCGGTGGTCCTGGACGGGCTGAGGGCGCTGGAGAAGGCCACGCCCCCGGGCGCCCGCATCATGTGGATGCGCCCCGAATACATCGGCCTGCTGGGCAAGCGCGACGGCATTGCGTGGTACTACGCGTGGGGCGAGAAACGCATCGCGCGCGAGGCGCGTGACGCGAGGGTGGATTACCTGGTGGTCGCACGGCTCTTCAAGACCGATCTGTCGGGGCGCATGGGAGACCCGTTCTCCACGTTGCGGCTCATCACCAGCTACGCGACGCCGGTGATGACGCTCTCGAATCCCACGACGAACAGCGCGGAATTCGTGCTGATGCGCGTCGATCGCAAGGCGCTCGAGGCTTTCGCCTCGGGCAACTAGTCGCGCACCGCGCCGAAGACGAACATGCGGCGCGCGAAGTAGTTCCAGAAGAACACCACGCCGGTGGCCACCAGCTTCGCCGGCAGGAGCGCGAGCGTGAAGGTCTCCACACACAGCGCCAGGATGGCCTGGTTGAACAGCAGCCCGATGGCGCTCACCGCGAACACCATCGCGATCTCCCACTTGCGCTGGTAGCGGGTGCCGCTCACGAACACGAAGCGGATCGAGAGCCAGTAGTTCACCAGCGTTGCGGCGATGAAGCTGAGGGCGCCTACGCGCAGGTACGGATAGCCGTAATGCTGCGCGAACAGCATGAAGAGGCCGATGTCCACGCACGCCGCCGCCCCGCCCACGGCGAAGTAGCGCGCGATGCGCCTGGCTTCAGCGAAAAAGGTTGTACTTGACGATGCAGTAGATGGCACGGAAGCCGTCCTTGTAGCCGATCTTCTTGCCTTCGGCGTAGGTGCGGCCGTAGTACGAGATGCCGACCTCGTAGACCCGCACGTTCAGCTTCGAGACCTTGGCGGTGATCTCGGGCTCGAAGCCGAAGCGGTTTTCCTCGATCTCGATCGACTGGATGATGGGCCTGCGGAACGCCTTGTAGCAGGTCTCCATGTCGGTGAGGTTGAGGTTGGTGAACATGTTCGACATCAGCGTGAGCACCGCATTGCCGATCGAATGCCAGAAATAGAGCACGCGGTGCGCACCGCCCCCCGCGAAGCGCGATCCGAACACCACGTCGGCGCGGTCCTCGATGATGGGCGCGAGGATCTTCGGATATTCGTTCGGATCGTATTCCAGGTCCGCATCCTGGATGATCACGATGTCGCCGGTCGCGGCCTTGATGCCGGTGCGTAGCGCCGCGCCCTTGCCCTGGTTCACCTCGTGCACCAGCAGCTGGTCGATGCGCCCGCGCAGCTCGCCCGTCAGGCGCTCGCGCGTGCCGTCCGTAGAGCAGTCGTCGACAACGATGATTTCCTTGTCGGGCCAGGGCGAGGCGTGCACCGCCTCCAGGATCCTGTGGATCGTGGCCGCCTCGTTGTAGCAGGGAATGACTACGGATAGCTTCATGGGGTTGTCTTGGTTTTCGGTATTTTGCCGCGATCGACTTCCAGAAGCACGCCGCGCGGCTCGCCCCCCGGGCCGTCGCGTCGCCACAGCACGCGCGCCAGGTGCTCGGCCTGGACCAGCGGGTCGAGCGGGTGACCCAACCGGCGGGCGCTGTCACGAGGATGCAGCTGCGCAAGATACAGGTAGTCGGCGCCGCTTGCCCGCAACTGCGCCTCGAGTTCCTCGGTGTCCGCGGGTCGCTCCAGCCGGAATCCACGGCGTCCGGAAAGCAGCGCGACGTACGCAGGTGAATACCACATGACCCGCGCGTCGATCGGCGTTGTCGTGCCGATACGGCGCAGGTCCTCGAAGACACCGATCTGCGCCGCGGCATTTACGGCTGCGGAGGGGCCCGAAGGCACGCGATAGAACTCCGCGATCTCGGACATGCGCGCTCCCGGCGCGCCCTCGCTGCCGGCATTCGCGCGCTCCGCGATGTAGAAGAGCGTCGGCGGCACGCACAGCGCCAGGGGCAACACCGCGCCCCACGGCGCGCGTGCCTCCGTGCCAGGGCGGTAGCGAACCAGCAGCTCGCGCCATGCCCAGAGGAGCGCGACCATCGCGACCGGAATTACCGGCAGCGCGAGGCGATACATCTGCCCGGGAAAAGGCCACGCCAGCACGATGGCGAGGAACGCGAAGCAATAGAGCGCATCGGCCTGCGCCCGCAGCGCGCGCCACGCGAGAGCCGCCAGCGCCGCGATGCCGAGTGCCAGCGCAAGGAGATATTTGGGCCGCCACCACTCGCCCCAGAAAATCAGCAGCGCATTGAGCCACGCGTCGATGACCGCGGATAGGTTGGCGGAGAGCAGCGTCAACGCCCATGTGGCACCGCCGGCGCGAGCAGCCCCCGCCACGCGCGCCCCGAACTCCGCATAGGCGTCCTGGCCGCTTGATGGCCGCAACAGAATCCAGAGCGCGGTGATGATCGCGGGTACGGCGACGACCAGTGCCGCGCCAACCAGGCGACGGCGGTCGCGCTCCTTCCACCATCGGTAGGTCTCCGCAGCTGCGATCGCAGCCACCAGCGCCACGCCCACGGTGCGCGTCAGCACCAGTGCCGCAAACAGCAGGCCCAGAACGACGGCGCGCGTAACGCTGGGCGCCGCCGCATGCCAGCGCTGGTGCAGCACCAGCGCGGCGAACGACAGTGCCATGTACGGAAACTCGGAAAGGATTCCCTTGATGTTGAGCCACGTGCCCGGCATCACCGCATAAATCAGCGCGGCCATGATGCCCATCGGGCCGGACCCGGTCACCTGCCGTGTGTAAATGCCCAGCAGGAAGACGCTGGCCGCGAATGCCATCGAGACGATGGCGTGCGCGACATGCCAGTCGAATGCGCCACCGCCCAGCGCCAGCAGCAGCGGCAGGAACGGCGGATAGGTATCGAAGGGCGCGGCCGACATTACCGCCGCGCTGGCGCTGCCGAAGGGCGACATCGCCTGCGCCATCATCAGATAGAAGACGCTGTCGTCGTATAGCGAGGCGAGGCCCGGCTGCCAGGTGAATGCGATGGCGATGGCTCCGCAGACGGCGGCCAGCGCGGCCAGCGCGCCGTCGTGCCGCGTCATCGGACGAGGATGATCCGGAAGTCGTTCACGTTGGTAAGCGTCGGCCCCGTCACCACCAGGTCGCCGAGCGCGGAGAAAAATCCGTAGCCGTCGTTGGCCGCGAGCATGCGCTTTGGATGCAGGCCCAGCGCCTGCGCGCGCGCAATCGAGTCTGGCGCCATCAGCGCGCCGGCGTTGTCCTCGCTTCCGTCGATGCCGTCGGTATCGCAGGCGAGCGCCCAGGTATCCTCGAGGCCGTTGGTATCGACCGCGAGCGAAAGCAGGAACTCGCTGCAGCGTCCGCCGCGGCCATCACCCCTCAGGGTGACGGTGGTCTCGCCGCCGGAAATGATCGCGACCGGCGGGCGGATCGGATGTCCGTGCTCGCGTACCTGGCGCGCGATGGCGCCGAAAACTTTCGCGACTTCCGCGGATTCCCCGGTGACGCTGTCACCAAGGACCATCGGTGAGACTCCACGCGCCTGCACGTAGGCGGCCGCCGCCGCGAGGCTGCGATGTGCAGTGGCGATGACGCGGCTCTGCGCGTGCGCGAGCGCCGGGTCACCGGGCTTCGGTGTCTCTGCGATGCGGCCCGCGTCGCCCGCTTCGAGATGTGCGGCGATGGAGGCTGGAGCCTTCACGCCGAAACGCTCGAGGATCTCGCGCGCCTGCGCGAACGTGGAGGGATCGGCGCAACACGGCCCCGATGCGATATGCGTGGGATCGTCGCCAGTCACGTCCGAGATCACCAGCGCGAGCGTGGGCGCACGCGTGGCCAGCGCCAGCCGCCCGCCCTGGATCAGCGAGAGGTGCTTGCGTACCGTGTTCATGTCCTGGATCGGCGCGCCACAGGCGAGCAGATCGCGCGTGACGGCCTTGAGGTCGGCCATGTCGATGCCTTCCACCGGCAGCGACAGCAACGAGGAGCCGCCGCCGGAAACCAGCACCAGCAGGAGATCGTCGGTACCGAGGCCGCGTGCCAGCTCGAGGATCTCGCGCGCCGCCGCCGCGCCGCTTTCGTCGGGCACCGGGTGCCCGGCCTCGACCACGCGAATGCGCCGGGTGGGAAGCCCGTGGCCATAACGCGTGATCACAACGCCTTCCAACGGCGCGTCGGCCGGCCAGTGATTCTCGACCGCCATCGCCATGGAGCCGCCCGCCTTGCCGGCGCCGACAACCACCGTGCGGCCGCGAGGAGGCGCGGGAAGGTGTGGTGGGACGATCTGCAGCGGATCGGCAGCTGCGACTGCGGCAGCGAAACTTCCGAGCAGCAGCTCGCGCGCGCTCATCAACCGGCGGCAGCGCGCTTGCGCGGCGCGGGTTCGAGCAGCCCCTTGAGGAAACGCCCGGTGAAGCTTTCCGCCACGTGGATCACCTGCTCGGGGGTGCCTTGCGCCACGATGTAGCCACCACCGTCGCCCCCCTCCGGGCCGAGGTCGACCACCCAGTCGGCGGTCTTGATGACATCGAGGTTGTGCTCGATCACCACCACGCTGTTGCCGTGGTCGCGCAGGCGGTGCAGCACCTTCAGCAGCAGGTCGATGTCGGCAAAGTGCAGGCCGGTAGTTGGTTCGTCGAGGATGAAAAGCGTGCGGCCGGTGTCGCGCTTCGAGAGCTCGAGCGAAAGTTTGACGCGCTGCGCCTCGCCGCCGGAGAGTGTGGTGGCGCTTTGCCCGAGCTTGATGTAGCCCAGGCCCACTTCGAGGAGCGTGGCGAGCTTGCGCGCGATCGAGGGCACCGACTGGAAGAAGTCGTGCGCCACCTCGACTGTCATGTCGAGCACCTGGTCGATGGAGCGGCCCTTGTAGTGCACCTCGAGCGTCTCGCGGTTGTAACGCTTGCCGTGGCAGACGTCACAGGGCACGTACACGTCCGGCAGGAAATGCATCTCCACCTTGATGAGGCCGTCGCCCTGGCAGGCCTCGCAACGCCCGCCTTTCACGTTGAACGAGAAGCGTCCCGGGCCATAGCCGCGCGCGCGCGATTCCGGAACGCCGGCGAAGAGATCGCGTATCGGCGTGAACAGGCCCGTATAAGTCGCCGGGTTGGAGCGCGGGGTGCGGCCAATGGGGCTCTGGTCGACGTTGATCACCTTGTCGAAGTGGTCCAGTCCCTCGATGGAGTCGTGCTCCGCCGGCTCCGTGGAGGAACCATAGAGGTGATGCGCCACCGCGTGGTAGAGCGTGTCGTTGATGAGAGTCGACTTGCCCGAGCCAGAGACCCCGGTGATCGCCACCAGCAATCCCACCGGCAGCTCGACCGTCACGTCCTTGAGGTTGTTGCCGCGCGCGCCCGCGATGCGCAGCATCTTCTCCGGATCGGGCTTGCGGCGGCGCATGGGGATCGCGATCGCCCTGCGCCCCGAAAGGTACTGGCCGGTGAGGGAATCGGGGTGGCGCAGGATCTCCGCGGGCGTGCCGTGCGCAACGATCTCGCCGCCATGGATGCCCGCGCCGGGGCCCATGTCGATCACGTAGTCGGCGGACACGATGGCTTCCTCGTCGTGCTCCACCACTATCACCGAGTTGCCGAGGTCGCGCAGGCGCTTGAGGGTTTCGATCAATCGTTCGTTGTCGCGCTGGTGCAGTCCGATCGAAGGCTCGTCGAGCACGTACATCACGCCGGTGAGGCCCGAGCCGATCTGGCTGGCAAGGCGAATGCGCTGCGCCTCGCCGCCGGACAGGGTGTCGGCGGAGCGCGTGAGTGACAGGTAATCGAGGCCGACGTTGTTGAGGAACTGCACGCGGTTGGCGATCTCGCGCACGATCTTCTCGGCGATCGCGTTCTTGGAGCCGGCCAGCTGGAGATGCTCGAACAACGGCTGCGACTGGCGCAGCGGCATCGACGAGAGCTCATGGATGGTGCGCCCGGCCACGAAGACGTTGCGCGCTTCGATGCGCAGGCGCGTGCCGCCGCATTCCGGGCAGGCGCGCGTGTTGAGGTATTTGGTGAGTTCTTCCTTCACCGCGACCGAATCGGTTTCCTTGAAGCGCCGCTCGAGGTTGGGCAGGATTCCCTCGAACGAGTGCTCCTTCACCGCGTTGCGGCCCTTTTCACCCGGGTACTTGAAGGCGATCTTCTCCTCGCCCGAGCCCATCAGCACGATATCCTGCGAAGACTGCGCCAGCGCTTCGAAGGGGACCTCGACGTCGAAGCCGTAGTGCTGGGCCAGGGAAACCAGCATGGCGAAATAGAACTGGTTGCGCCGGTCCCAGCCACGCACGGCGCCGCCGGCGAGCGAGAGATGCGGGAAGGCGACGACGCGCCTGGGATCGAAGAAAGTGACCTCGCCCAGTCCGTCGCACTTCGGGCATGCGCCCATCGGATTGTTGAACGAGAAGAGCCGTGGCTCCAGCTCCGGGATCGAGTAGCTGCAGATCGGGCAGGCGAACTTGGAGGAGAACAGGTGCTCCTTGCCGCCGTCCATCTCCACCGCGATGGCACGGCCATCGGCGTGGCGCAGCGCCGTCTCGAAGGATTCAGCCAACCGCTGCTGCTGTCCGGGCCCGCCCCCGGCCTCCACCTTCACACGGTCGATCACGATCTCGACCGTGTGTTTCCGGTTGCGGTCGAGTTTCGGCAGGCGGTCGATCTCGTGCACTTCGCCGTCGATGCGCAGGCGCACGAAGCCCTGCGCACGCAGCTCGTCGAAGAGTTCGAGCTGCTCGCCCTTGCGGCCGACGATGATCGGGGACAGGACCATCACGCGCGTGCCTTCGGCGAAGGCGAGCACGTGGTCGACCATCTGCGCCACGCTTTGCGCGGACAGGGGGATCTTGTGTTCGGGGCAAAACGGGTCGCCGACGCGCGCGAACAGCAGTCGCAGGTAGTCGTGGATCTCGGTCACCGTCCCCACCGTCGAGCGCGGGTTGTGCGAGGTTGCCTTCTGCTCGATCGCGATCGCCGGCGACAGGCCCTCGATCAGGTCGACGTCCGGTTTCTCCATGAGCTGCAGGAACTGGCGCGCGTAGGCGGAAAGTGATTCCACGTAGCGCCGCTGGCCTTCCGCATAAAGCGTGTCGAAGGCGAGCGACGATTTTCCGGAGCCGGACAGGCCGGTGATGACAACAAGGCGGTTGCGCGGAATGTCGGTGCTGACATTCTTGAGGTTATGCGTGCGCGCGCCGCGGATGCGAATGGTTTCCATTGGGCAGTCTGCTAATATACCTCAGCCTCCTTCCCCTGCTCCAACCCCCAATTCAGTGAATTCTCCGGCCCGCATGACTGCAGCCGAGCTGCGTGCCAGTTTGTCGCTGGCCTCGGTGTTCGCGCTGCGCCTTTTCGGCATGTTCGTGATCCTTCCGGTCTTCGCCCTCTGGGCCGACGGCCGGCCGGGCTGGAGCCTCACGCTCGTCGGCATGGCCCTTGGCGCCTACGGCCTGACCCAGGCTCTCCTGCAGTTCCCCTTCGGCTGGCTTTCGGACCGCCGCGGCCGCAAGCCCGTGATCTACCTCGGGCTGGTGATGCTGGCGGCGGGCAGTTTCGTCTGCGCGCTGGCGGAAACGCCCGCGATGGTCATCCTCGGGCGCATCCTGCAGGGCGCCGGCGCCATCTCCGCGACCGTCATGGCGATGGCCGCGGACCTCACGCGCGAAAGCCAGCGCACCAAGTCCATGGCCATCATCGGCTCGACCATCGGCGCCGTGTTCGCCATATCGTTCGTCGCCGGCCCCGTCCTCATGCACGCGGTGGGCGTCCCCGGCATCTTCGCAACCACCGGCGTCCTGGCGCTGGTGGCCATCGCGGTGGTGCGTTTCATCGTCCCGGCGCAACCGACCTCTGCGCCGAGCGTCTCGCGCATCCCGACGATGTCCCTGTTGCGCAGCCCCGAGCTCGCCCGCCTCAACGTGGGCATCTTCGCGTTGCATGCGGTGCTGATGGCGCTTTTCATCGTGGTGCCGGTGGCGCTGGCCCGCTCCGGGTTGGCGGCGTCGAGCCACGGCTGGGTGTACCTGGGCACCGTGTTCGCGGGCTTCGTGCTGGTGCTGCCCGTGATCGCGCGCCGTGGTACCCAACGCGAACGGCCGGTCTTCCTCGGCGCGATTGCTGCCGTGGCGCTGGGGGTTGCAATCCTGGCGTTGCGCCTCGACAGTTTCTGGATGATCTGCGCCGGGCTGGTCATCTTTTTTGCCGGCTTCAACGTTCTAGAAGCCAAGCTCCCCGCGCTTGTGTCGCGGGCCGCTCCCCGTGAGGCACGCGGAGCAGCAACAGGAGTCTATTCAAGCGTACAGTTCCTCGGCACGTTCTTCGGCGCCGCCTCGGGCGGGGCCGTCGCGCAGCACGCCGGCTTCGTCACGGTCCTGGTGTGTTGCCTGGCCGTGACGGCGGGCTGGTTCGCGGTGGCCTGGAACATGGGCGAATTCCTGCCGGCGGCCGCGCCGGCTTCCCGAACTTAAGAAAGGACAGAGTCATGGCATCGGTCAACAAGGTCATCCTGGTGGGAAATCTCGGCCGCGACCCCGAGACGCGCTACATGCCCGACGGCGGCGCGATCACCAACATCTCCATCGCCACCACGGAGAACTGGAAGGACAAGGCGGGCGAGAAGCAGGAAAAGACGGAATGGCACCGCGTCGCCTTCTTCGGCAAGCTGGCCGAGATCGCCGGCGAATACCTGAAGAAGGGCAGCCAGGTCTACGTCGAGGGGCGGTTGCAGACTCGCGAATGGGAAAAGGACGGCGTCAAGCGCTATTCCACGGAGATCATCGCCAACGCCATGCAGATGCTGGGCTCGCGCGGCGGCATGGGCGGGGGTTCCGCTCCGGACCGCGATGCCGGTGATGCGCCCTCGTCCTCGCCCTCGCGTCCCTCGTCCTCGAAGCCCGCGGGCGCCAAGCCGGCCGGCGGCAAGTTCGACGACTTCGAGGACGACATACCCTTCTAAGGAGGGAACCCCCTATGAAACGCGTTTTCCTGTTCCTGCTCACCAACTTCGCAGTGATGCTGGTGTTGTCGGTCGTTGCCTCGGTGCTGGGCGTCGACCGATTCCTCAATGCCAACGGCCTCAACCTCGGCATGTTGCTGGTGTTCGCGGGCCTCATGGGTTTCGGCGGCTCGATCCTGTCGCTGCTGATCTCCAAGCCGATGGCGAAGTTCTCCATGGGCGTGCACATGATCGAGGCGCCCTCGACGGCGGATGAGCAGTGGCTCGTCTCGACCGTGCGCCGCCTGGCGGACAAGGCCGGCATCGGCATGCCCGACGTGGGCATCTTCGAGGGTGCGCCGAACGCCTTCGCCACGGGGGCATTCAGGAACTCCGCGATGGTCGCGGTTTCGACGGGCCTGCTGCAATCGATGACGCGTGAGGAAGTCGAGGCGGTCCTGGGCCACGAGGTCTCGCACGTCGCCAATGGCGACATGGTCACGCTCACGCTGATCCAGGGCGTGGTCAACACGTTCGTGATTTTCCTTTCGCGCGTGGTAGGCACGCTCGTCGATAAAGCCATATTCCGCACCGAGCGTGGCGTGGGCCCCGGCTACTACATCACCGTGATGGTCTGCCAGATCGTATTCGGCATCGCGGCTTCCGTCATCGTGGCGTGGTTCTCGCGCCAGCGTGAGTTCCGCGCGGACGCGGGCGCGGCGGACCTGATGGGCAATAACCGCGCGATGATCGGCGCGTTGCGTCGCCTGGGCGCAGGCGAGCCGGGCCATCTCTCGCAGGCGTTCCAGGCCTCGGGCATCGCGGAGGGCCACAACAAGTTCCTCGGCCTCTTCGCCAGCCATCCACCGATCCCGGTGCGCATCGCCGCCCTGGAAGCGCGCCGGCCCGCATAGGTGCCGCTGGCACTCATCGTCGTCGCGACGGTTTTCGCACACTCGGCGTTCACCGGGGCCCGCCTCACCATCTCGTTGAACGCCCTCGCGATGGGTTCCTCGCCGCTGGTGGTGGGCTCGATGATGTCGCTGATTGCCGCGCTGCCGATGATGATGGCGGTGCCTGCCGGACGATGGATGGATCGCATCGGAGTGCGCGGTCCGATGGTTGGCTCCGCGGCCTGCGTGGTGCTCGCGGTGCTGCTGCCGGGATTGCTGCCCGGCATCATCTCGCTCTACATCTGTGCGGTCACGGTGGGCATCGCCTTCATGTTTTTCCACATGGGCGTGCAACACGCCGTGGGCCTGGGCAGCCACGAAGACAACCGCAAGGACAACTTCGCCTGGCTCTCGCTCGGCTTCTCGATCTCGAACTTCTGCGGGCCAACCACGGCGGGCGTGGCCATCGATCGCATCGGCTTCGACAACACGTTCCTGCTGCTCTCCGCGCTTGCGTTCACGGGACTGTGCCTGATCTTCATCGGCCGCGCCGAGCTGCCGCACACGCCTTCGGCGCCCCGCAAGGCCGAGAGGCACAGCACCTTCGACCTGCT
Source organism: Usitatibacter sp. (assembly GCA_039915735.1). GTDB lineage: Bacteria > Pseudomonadota > Gammaproteobacteria > Burkholderiales > Usitatibacteraceae > Usitatibacter. Next base: position 23,169 of record JBDSMR010000071.1, read on the forward strand.
GCGCGACGTGGAGCTGCGCCGCGTCTTCATCGCCACCGGTCTGCTCGCCAGCGCCTGGGACCTCTTCGTTTTCGTGATGCCGATCTACGGCACGTCGATCGGCCTGTCCGCCTCGACCATCGGCTTCATCCTCGGCGCATTCGCCCTCGCCACGTTCCTGGTGCGCGTCTTCCTGCCGTGGATCCAGCGCGTGCTGCGCGAGTGGACGCTGATCACCACCACCATGGCCATCGCATGCACCGCGTATGCTCTTTTCCCGATGATGGAAACAGTGCCGCTGCTTTCGGCCACCGCGTTCCTGCTGGGCCTGGGGCTCGGAGCGACCCAGCCTTCGGTGATGACGCTGCTCTATGCCAAGGCGCCTGCCGGCCGCGCCGCTGAAGCCATCGGCATCCGCGCAGTGGTCCTGAACGCCAGTCACACCGTGCTGCCGCTGCTGTTTGGTGGCGTGGGCGCCGCGCTCGGCATGACGCCCGTATTCCTGGCCATGTCGGGCTCGCTCGCCGCGGGGGTCGTGTTCACCAACCGGCTGCGCCGCCGGCAGAACACTTCCTGAGCTTTTGGCGCACCGCACAAGATTCGCCAAGTCCCTCTGTTAAAATACGATTTTCACGTTTTACGACGGGGCGACAGGCAATGCCGATCTACGAGTACCGCTGCTCCAGCTGCGGGTTCCAGAAGGAATTCCTGCAGAAGGTGAGCGCCCCGCTGCTCACCGTTTGCCCCGAGTGCGGCAAGGAGACGTTTTCGAAGATGCTGACGGCCGCGGGCTTCCAGCTGAAAGGCAGCGGCTGGTACGTCACCGATTTCCGCAACAAGGGCGCTTCCCCCAGCACCGGATCTGCGACCGGGCCGAAGGCGGAATCCGGGGCCGAGTCAAAAGGTGAATCGAAGGGCGAGGTGAAGGGCGAATCGAAGAGCGAGGCGAAGGGCGAATCGAAGAGCGAGGCGAAAGCCGAATCGAAAAGCGAGGCGAAAGCCGAATCGAAGACCGAGTCGAAGCCCGCCGGCGGCAGCGGCAGCCCGACGTGAGCAGGGTCTCGCGGTGACGCTGCGGCGCTATTTCATCGCCGGCCTGCTGGTGTGGATCCCGCTGGGGATCACGCTATGGGTGCTCAAGATCCTGGTCGACCTCATGGACCAGTCGCTGCTGCTGCTTCCCGGTTCGATGCAGACCGAGGCGCTGTTCGGCTTCCACGTCCCCGGCCTCGGCATCATCCTCACCGTGGCGATCGTGCTCCTCACCGGCGCGCTCGCCGCCAACTTCTTCGGGCGCAAGCTGCTGAGCCTCGGCCATGAGCTGGTCTCGCGCATCCCGATCGTGCGGTCGATCTACGGCGGCGTGAAGCAGATCAGCGATACGCTGTTCTCACCCGAAGGCAAGGCCTTCCGGCGCGCGGTGCTGGTGCGCTACCCGCACCAGGGCGCCTGGACCGTGGCCCTGGTCACGGGATCGCCGGCACATGAAGTGGCCGACATCCTTGGGCGCGAGCAGATCTCGGTCTTCGTGCCGACCACGCCCAACATCACCGCCGGCTTCTTCCTCATCGTGCCGCGCTCGGAAACCATCGAGCTCGAGATGACCGTCGACGCGGCCCTCAAGTACATCATCTCCATGGGAGTGGCGGAGCCGCTGCCGGCCCACGCCCTCCCGCAGAAGAGTCCCAATGCGCACTGAATACTGCGGCAACACCAACACGCGATTCCTCGGCCAGACCGTCACGCTTTTCGGCTGGGCCCATCGCCGCCGCGACCATGGGGGCGTGATCTTCATCGACCTGCGCGACCGCGAAGGCCTGGTCCAGGTCGTCTGCGATCCGGACCGCAAGGAAACCTTTGCCACCGCCGACGCCGTGCGCAATGAGTTTGTCCTGCGCGTCACGGGACTGGTGCGCCGCCGCCCCGAAGGCACGGTGAACACCGACCTCAAGAGCGGCGAGATCGAGGTGCTGGCCCACGAGATCGAGGTGCTCAATGCCTCGGCCACGCCGCCCTTCATGATGGACGACGAGCAGATCTCGGAAGAGGTGCGTCTCAAGTACCGCTACCTCGACCTGCGCCGACCCGCGATGCAGCGCATCCTGCGCATGCGCCACCAGACCGCAAAGGCGGTTCGCGAGTACATGGACGACCACGGCTTCATCGATGTCGAGACGCCGGTGCTCTACAAGTCCACGCCCGAGGGCGCGCGTGAGTTCCTCGTGCCCTCGCGCATCCACGATGGCCAGTTCTACGCGCTGCCGCAGTCGCCGCAGCTCTTCAAGCAGATCCTGATGGTCGCGGGCTACGACCGCTACTACCAGATCGTGAAGTGTTTCCGCGACGAGGACCTGCGCGCCGATCGCCAGCCCGAGTTCACGCAGATCGACATCGAGACCTCGTTCCTCGACGAGCGCGAGATCCAGGACATCATGGAGGGCCTGGTGCGCCACGTGTGGAAGCGCGTGCTCGACGTGGACCTGCCGCCCTTCCCGCGCCTCACGTATGCCGAGGCCACGTCGAGGTACGGCAGCGACAAGCCGGACTTGCGCGTGAAGCTCGAGCTCACCGAGCTCACCGACGTCGTGAAGGACTGCGGCTTCAAGGTGTTCAAGTCGGCCGCCGATCTTCCGGATGGTCGCGTGGCGGCCCTGCGAGTGCCCGGCGGCAACGAGCAGTTCACTCGCAAGGAGCTCGATGACCTCGCGCCCTTCGTCGCGATCTATGGCGCCAAGGGTCTCGCGTACATTCGCGTCAACGATCCATCGAAGCTGGGTGAGGAAGGCCTGCAGTCGCCGATCGTGAAGTTCCTCTCGCCCGAGGTGCTCGGGAAAATCATCGAGCGCACCGGCGCGAAGGCCGGCGACGTGATTTTCTTCGGCGCCGACAGGCGCAAGGTCGTGAACGACGCGATGGGCGCGCTGCGCAGCAAGGTCGGCCACGAAAAGGGGCACGCCGAGAAGGCCTGGCGCCCGTGCTGGGTGGTCGACTTTCCCGCGTTCGAATACGACGAGGAAAACAAGCGCTGGGCCGCCGCGCACCACCCGTTCACCTCGCCCAAGGACGACCACGTGCAGTACCTCGACAGCGATCCGTCGAGGGTGCTCGCGAAGGCATACGACATCGCGCTCAACGGCTGGGAGCTTGGCGGCGGCTCGGTGCGGATCCATCGCGCCGAGATCCAGGCGAAGCAGTTCGCCGCGCTCGGCATCGGCGAGGCGGAGCAGCGCGCCAAGTTTGGCTGGCTGCTGGACGCGCTTGCGTTCGGCGCGCCTCCGCATGGCGGCATCGCATTCGGGCTCGATCGCATGGTCGCGATGCTCGCGGGCGTGGACCAGATCCGCGACGTGATGGCTTTCCCGAAGACGCAGCGCGGCCAGGACCTGATGGTCGAGACGCCGACGCCGGTCACCGAGAAGCAGCTGCGCGAGCTGCACATCCGCCTTCGCAGTACTTCTGCCAGCTAGGCGTTATCCGATGAACGCGGATGCGCGCGGATGAAGAGCAGATGGCGATAGGGCTCATTGCACATGGTGGGGCGGGCAATTGGCGTCCCGGCTCCGACAACGACGCCATCGACGGCATGCGCAATGCAGTGGACGCGGGGCGCCAGATCCTGATGAACGGGGGTTCGGCTCTCGATGCCGTGTGCGCCACCGTGGTGATCCTCGAGGACAACCCGATCTTCAATGCTGGCACCGGCGCGGTCCTCAACTTCGACGGCTTCTGCGAGCTCGACGCCTGCGTGATGGAAAGTGGCGAGAACCGCGTCGGTTCGGTGGCCGCGCTGCAGCGCGTGAAGAACCCGATCCTCATCGCGCGCAAGGTGATGGAAGAAACCGACCATGTGATGCTCGCGGGTGAAGGTGCGCAGAAGTTCGCGCGCATCATGGGTTTCGGCGACCACGATCCCGTCACCCCCGCGCGCAAGGCGGATTGGGAAGACAAGCGCGGTCGTGTCGACGAAGTGCTTGGAAAACACAGCCTCAGGATGCGCAGGTTCCTCAAGGACCATCCCGAATACGCCGGCGGTACTGTCGGCTGCGCCGCCGTTGACTCGAAAGGGATCCTCGCAGCAGCCACTTCCACCGGCGGGGTCACCCTGAAGCTGGTGGGGCGCGTGGGTGATTCGCCGATACCCGGCGCCGGAAATTACGCTTCGCGCCACGTTGCGGCATCCGCCACGGGTACCGGCGAATACGTGTTGCGCTCGCTCACCGCGCGCGCGATCTCCGAGGCGGTGGAGCAGGGAGCAACGCTGCGCGACGCGATGGCGAAGGCGCTCGAGCAGCTGGGCCGCGACTTCGATGCCGACGTCGGCGTCATCGGCATCGACGCCGGCGGCAACCCGGTCGCGCTTCACCGCACGCGTGACATGCCGCACGCCTTCTTTTCCGGCGATTCGGGTGTGACCTCGCGCATGCGCGCGTAGGCCGTGCCCGAACCCAAGATCCCGGTTTCCACCCTCGTCGTCATCTACACGGCGGCGCTCGATGTCCTGCTGCTGGAGCGCGCCGACCGCCCCGGTTACTGGCAGTCGGTCACGGGCAGCCAGGACCCTGGCGAGAGCCTGGAGGAGACCGCCCGGCGCGAAGTAGGCGAGGAAACCGGCCTGGACGCCACGCAATACAGTCTTTCGGCCTGGAACTTGCTGAACGTCTTCGAAATCTATCCTGTATGGCGCAACCGCTATGCTCCCGGGGTGACGCACAATACCGAGCACGTCTTTGGGCTGCGCCTGCCGGGGCGCGTCGACATCCGCATCGCGCCGCTGGAACACCTGCGCAGCGAGTGGATGCCGTGGCGGGATGCCGCCGGCAAGGTGTTTTCCTGGAGCAATCGCAGGGCAATTCTGGAGCTTCCTGAAAGGTCCAAGGCCTGACATGACCCGCAGCAGCAACCTCTCGGTCGTCACGTACAACATCCACAAGGGCTTGAGCCAGTTCAACAAGCGCCTGGTGCTGCACGACATCCGCGACCGCCTCAAGGCGCTCGACGCGGATGTCGCCTTCCTGCAGGAAGTCCAGGGCAAGCACGATGGCAATGCGCGGCGCCACGTGAGCTGGCCGGAGAAGTCGCAGCACGATTTCCTGACCCACGAAGGCTGCCATTCGGTTTACGGCATGAACGCCGTCTATACCGACGGCCACCACGGCAACGCGGTGGTGAGCCGGCACCCGATCCCGGTGTGGGAAAACATCGACATCTCGCATCATCCGGTGGAAAGCCGCGGCCTGCTGCACTGCGAGGTGCAGATGCCGGGATGGAAGGAGCCGGTTCATTGCATCAACGTGCACCTCGGGCTGTGGGCGCGCAGCCGCCGCTTCCAGCTCGAGTGGATGGTGGATCGCATCCGCAAGGCGGTGCCGAAGGAGGGCCCGCTGGTCGTCGCCGGCGACTTCAACGACTGGCAACGCAAGGCCAGCGACTACCTGGCGACGGAACTGGGCTTGTATGAGGTGTTCGAGCGCGCGGAAGGCAAGCTCGCGAAGAGCTACCCGGCGCAGATGCCGATGTTCACGCTCGACCGCATCTATGTGCGCGACCTGAACGTCGACGCGGTGGAGCGCCATGCGGGCGCGCAGTGGTCGAAACTCTCCGACCACGTCGCGCTTGCCGCGCGGCTCTCGCGTTAGCGAAGTGGCGGGTGCGTTCTCGGGGTTGGACGCCGGGTTTTGAACACAGAGGACACAGAGGAAAGGCGGAGGACACAGAGCAATGCAAACGAATTCTTGATCGAGGTAGTGCACGCGGCAACTCGAATGACAATCTGCTTTTCTTTACTCTGTGTCCTCCGCCTTTCCTCTGTGTCCTCTGTGTTGGAAAATCAGCGTTTCAAGATCCCCGCGGCAGCTAACTGTGCCCGCGGTTGGCCGCGGCGCCGCGGATCAGCGTGCCGACGCCGGAGCTGGTCAGAACTTCAAGCAACAGCGCGTGTGAGACGCGGCCATCGATGATGTGTGAGCTCTTCACGCCATTGCGCACCGCGTCGAGGGCGCACTCCACTTTCGGCAGCATGCCCCCGGAGATGGTGCCGTCGTCGATCATCTCCTTCACCTTCGCGGCGTTGAGCCCCGTGACGACCTTGCCTTGCTTGTCGAGCACGCCGGTGGTGTTGGTGAGCAGGATGAGTTTTTCCGCCTGCAACGTGATGGCGAGCTTGCCCGCGGCGATGTCGGCGTTGATGTTGTAGGCCACGCCGTTTTCATCGGAACCGATCGGCGCGATCACCGGGATGAAGTCGCGCGAGTCCAGCAGATGGATGATCTCCGGGTCGATCTTCACCACCTCGCCGACCAGGCCCACGTCGATCTTCTTCTTCTTGTCTTCCTTGCTCGCGAGCTTGAGCTTGCGCGCGTGGATGAAGTGGCCATCCTTGCCGGTGAGGCCCACGGCCTTGCCGCCGGCCTTGTTGATCAGCGTCACGATATCCTGGTTGATCAGGCCGCCGAGGACCATCTCGACCACGTCGAGCGTCTCCTCGTCGGTTACGCGCATGCCCTGGATGAATTCGCTCTGCTTGCCGAGTTTCTGCAGCAGCGCGCCGATCTGCGGGCCGGCGCCGTGCACCACGACCGGGTTCATGCCGATCAGCTTCAGCAACACCACGTCTTCCGCGAAGTCCTCCTGCAGCGCCACGTCGGTCATGGCGTTGCCGCCGTACTTGATGACGATGGTGCGGTCGTAGAACTGGCGGATGTACGGAAGGGCTTCGACGAGGACGTCGGCCTTCTGGGATGAGGTGAGCTTGGGGGGCATTTGAGCGCCGGGGGCGGAGAACGGGAGAACCGCCATTCTAGGTTAGATTCAAGGGTCTGTTACAGGTGAAGACACGCGTGGGCCGGGTGTTAAGATTTGTCGCTATCGCACACACCGCCAGCACGGGAGACACGTAATGGAAGCCAACACCCGCAGGAAGCTCCTCCAATCCGCCCTCGCCGGAATGATCGCGCTGGGCGTCTCGCAGGCCGCCAGCGCACAGGACAAGGCTGGCGACAAGGAGAAGTGTTATGGCATTGCCAAGGCGGGCCAGAACGACTGCGGCACCGCCAGCCACACCTGCGCCGGCATGGCGAAGAAGGACAAGGCCGCCGACGAGTGGAAATACGTCGCCAAGGGTACCTGCGAGAAGATGGGCGGCAAGAAGCAGCCGGGCAAGTAACTGCGCGATGGGGCACATCGCCGCCGGCATCGGGTTGCGTGCCCCGCACTATTCCCAGGTCCTCGAGCAGCATCCGCCGCTCGCGTTCCTCGAGGTCCACAGCGAGAATTTCTTCGCCGCCGGTGGCGGCGCGCTCGCATGGCTCGAGCGTTTCCGCGCCGCCTATCCCCTGAGTTTTCACGGTGTCGGGCTTTCCCTCGGTTCCACCGATGCGCTGAGCGAAACCCACCTCGCGCGCCTGCAGTCGCTGGTCGAGCGCTTCGAGCCGCTGCTGGTGTCCGAGCACCTCTGCTGGTCCTCCCACGGCGGGCGCTTCGCCAATGACCTGTTGCCGCTGCCGTATTCCGATGAAGCGCTCGCACACGTCTGCACTCGCGTCACGCAGGTGCAGGAGCGCCTTGGACGCCAGCTGCTGGTGGAGAACGTCTCCTCCTACCTGTCCTTTCCGGGCTCGACCATTCCGGAATGGGAGTTTGTCGCCGAAGTGGCGCGGCGCACCGGCTGCGGCGTGTTGCTCGACGTGAACAACATCTGGGTCAGTGCCTGCAATCACGGTTTCGATGCGCGCGACTATCTCGCAGCGATCGACGCGCGCAGCGTGAAGGAGATCCATCTCGCGGGCCACGAAGTCGAGGAAGGCGGCTTGGTCGTCGACACGCATGGCGCCGCGGTGAGCGAGCCGGTGTGGGCGCTCTATGCCGAGGCCGTCGAACGGTTGGGGCCGCGGCCGACGCTGGTTGAATGGGATACGGCGATTCCGCCGCTGGAGGTGTTGCTCGCGCAGGCGCGCCGCGCGCAGCAGGTGATGGACGGCGCGACGGAGCTCGCCGCTTGAGCGCGCTCGCCCTGGCACAGCGAGATTTCCTCGCGGCGCTGTTCCAGGCGGAAGGCGCGGGCAGCCCGGGCTTCGATGTCTACCGCCGTACGGTGCTCGCGAATCTCGGTGGCGCGTTGTCTGCCGCGTTCCCGGTGGTCAAGCGCCTGGTCGGCGATGCGTTCTTCGAGGAAGCGGCGCGACTTCATGCAATCGCGGAGCCTTCGACGAGTGGCGACCTCAACGAATACGGCGCGCGTTTCCCACGGTTCCTGGCGGCTTATGCGCCTGCGCGCGAGCATGGGTACCTGCCGGGTGTGGCGCGCCTGGAGTGGGCATTGCATGTGGCTCACGGCGCAGCTGACGCCCGCGAATTCGATTTCGCCGCGCTCGCGCGAGTGCCGGCAGAAATGCAGTTGCGTATCCGCCTGTTGCTGCAGCCGGAGGTTCGCCTGGTTCGATCGCGCTATCCGGTGCATGCGATCTGGCGGGCCAACCAGCCCGATCGCGACGGCACGCCCGAAATCACGCAGGGCGCGCAACACATGCTGGTGCGGCGGGTGGAATTCGTCGCGCAGCCGATGTTGCTCGAGGCGCGCGAATGGGAATTCCTGCGCGCGATCGAGTCGGGGCTGCCGCTGGATGCGGCGGCGGAGTGCCTTGAAGACCCGGAGCAACTCGCCCCCATGTTGTCCGGTTTCGCCGCCGCAGGGGTGTTCAGCGGTTTCGAATTGCCTTACGCAGCGTGAGGATCGCGCGCTTCTGCCTTGCCGCCTGTTTGGTGCTCGCGGCGATCCCGGCTGCGGCGCAGGACGCCGCGATGCGCCTCGAGGCACTGGCCGAACGCATGGCGAAGCTGCAGGCGCAGCTCGGCCAGGGCGTGCTCGCGGAGCGCAGCCGGCGCGCGCTCAAGGAGTCGATGCGCGAATTCGAAACTTCGCTGCGCGCGGCCACGGCCAGCGCGCCGAACCTGGAGGCGAAGGAAAACTATGCCCTTCTGGCGCTGCTCTGGCAGGACTATCGCGCCTGGGTGGTGAAGCCGCCGTCGAAGGACAATGCCAGGCGGCTCGCGGAGCGCGCGGAAGAGATCACATGGATCGCATCCAAGGGCGCTCGCATGATCCTCGAGCCCGGCCGCAAGGGCACGGGCCGCCTTGCACTCGACGCGGCGCATGCGGCAACGCTGGCGCAGCGTGTCGCGCGGCTGCACCTGCTTCGCCGCTGGGGGCTGCGCGACGCCGGGATCGAGAAGCAGCTGATGGCGGCCACGGAGGACCTCGGCGCCACGATGGAGAAGCTGCGTAAGTCGCCGTCGAATACGCCCGAAGTCGAGACCGAGCTTCGGGTAGCAGGCGACCAGCTGTCGTTCCTCGCCCAGGCGGTGCAGGACCTCGAAGGCGGGCGCGGCACGGCTCGCCAGATGGAGTTCATCGCCAAGGCGGGCGACAACATCATGGAATCGATGACGCGCGTTGCGCGGATGTACGAGGGGATTGCGCCCTAGGATGGCGCGGCGGGATTGACGACGTCCATCACGATGCGCCACTGGCCGGCTTCACGGCGCCAAACGCGCATGTAGTAGCCGCGAACTTTCGTCGGCACAGCGGGTGCGGCAAAGGTGCCACGTGTGTACGCGAAATCATTCGAAGCCGCGGTTTCCGAGCGCACCACGGTAAAGACCCACCGGTCCGCGCCCATCGCGGGAGAAACAAGCGCCGCCGCACGGCTCGCCACCGGCGCCTGGCCGTTGCGGTAGTAGCGCAGGTCCGCCGCGCCTTGCCCCTCGTACGCGGCCCTGGGGCCACTTTGCGCCATCGCGCGCGCGAACTGCGCTTCCGCTTCCACGACACTCGCCGCGCTGGCGCCGCCGGAGGTGGGCACCATGCGGGCCTCGAGCGGCGCGTCCCAGAGCGCGGGCTCCTTGTGCCCGATTCCCAGGTCCACGACGACCTGCCAGGGTCCGGAACCGGTGCGGCGCCAGAGGGAAACGAACTGCCCGTGGGCGGCGGCGGCGGAAGGATCGGCCTTGCTGGTGATTTTCCAGGGTCCGGTCGAGAGCCCGAGGTCGCCGGAGGTTGCGACCTCGACGTAGCGCGGTCGCCAGTCGAGCACGATCGGCGGCGCAGGCCGATCGCGCAGCCAGTTGTTGCTGACCGCCCAGCCGATGTCGCGAATGAAGACACCATCGTCGGCAAACGCGGCCATGAACGCGGCACGCATGTCTTGGCGGACGGAGTGCGCCGCAAACGCGGTTTCCGCCGCGGCGAGTGAAGCAGGAGCGTTCACGTCGGGAATGTGGGCGCACGCGGTGGCCGCGAGGGCCAGCAGGGCAATGGATCTACGCATCGGCCCATTGTGGGCCGGGTGCATATTTCCGTGCGTTACAAAACGTACCGGGCGAGGTCCTCGCTCTGGGCGAGCGAAGCGAGGCGGCCGTCGACATAGGCCGCGTCAACCAGGACGCGCTTCACGTTGCGTCCCGAGTCGAACGACACCTCCTCGAGCAGCTTCTCCATCACCGTGTGCAGGCGGCGCGCGCCGATGTTCTCGGTGCGCTCATTGACGGAGTACGCGATCTCTGCAAGGCGGCGCACGCCGTCAGGGGCGAATTCCAGGCAGATCCCTTCCGTGGCGAGCAACGCCTGGTACTGGCGCGTGAGGCAGGCGTCGGTGGCGGTGAGGATGCGCTCGAAGTCTTCCACCGAAAGGCTGGAGAGCTCCACGCGGATCGGCAGGCGCCCCTGCAGCTCCGGAATCAGGTCCGAGGGTTTGGCAAGGTGGAACGCGCCACTTGCGATGAAGAGGATGTGGTCGGTGTGCACCATGCCGTATTTGGTGGTGACGGCGGTGCCTTCCACCAGCGGCAGCAGGTCGCGCTGCACGCCCTGGCGCGAGACATCCGCGCCCTGCATCTCGCCGCGGCTTGCGATCTTGTCGATCTCGTCGAGGAATACGATGCCATCCTGCTCCACCGAGCGCAGGGCCATCGAACGGATCTCTTCCTCGTTCACGAGCTTGAGGGCTTCTTCATCCGTCAGCAGGCGCAGCGCCTCGCCGATCTTGAGCGTGCGGCGCTTGCGGCGCGTGTTGCCGAGGTTCGCGAACATGCCCTGGATCTGGTTGGTGAGCTCTTCCATGCCGGGCGGGGCGAAGATTTCCATGTTGCCCGCGCCCTGCGCCACGTCGACCTCTATTTCCTTGTCGTCGAGCTTGCCCTCGCGCAGCATCTTGCGGAAACGCTGGCGCGTGGAGTTGGCGTCGTTGCCTTCGGCCACCGGCACGCCGGGGAGCAGCGCATCGAGCACGCGCTCCTCGCCCACGTCGACCGCGCGCGGGCGCACTTTCTGCATTTCGTGCTCGCGCGTGTTCTTGACGGCTACCTCGACCAGGTCGCGAATGATGGTGTCGACGTCGCGGCCGACATAACCCACCTCGGTGAACTTGGTCGCCTCCACCTTGATGAAGGGCGCATTCGCGAGCCGCGCCAGGCGGCGCGCGATTTCGGTCTTGCCCACGCCCGTGGGCCCGATCATCAGGATGTTCTTCGGCGTGATCTCGTCGCGCAGCGGCTCTGACACCTGGGCGCGGCGCCAGCGGTTGCGCAGGGCAACCGCCACCGCGCGTTTGGCGTCGGCCTGGCCGACAATGTATTTGTCGAGCTCGTGCACGATTTCCTGTGGCGTCATCATCGCCGGTCCCTCCGGACGCGAAAGCGCTGCGGGTGCGGGCTGGATCTCGGCCATCAGAGTGTCTCCACCACGTGGTTCTGGTTGGTGTAGATGCACAGCTCGCCGGCGATGCCGAGAGACTTTCTCACGATATCGGCGGGCTCGAGCGGCGTGTTGTCGAGCAACGCCATCGCCGCGGCCTGTGCGTAGGCGCCGCCGCTGCCGATCGCCAGCAGCCCGTGCTCCGGCTCCAGCACGTCGCCGTTGCCGGTGATGATGAGCGAGGACGTCTTGTCCGCGATCGCCAGCATGGCTTCCAGGCGGCGCAGGATGCGATCCGTGCGCCAGTCCTTGGCCAGTTCGACCGCGGAGCGCAGCAGGTTGCCCTGGTGCTTCTCGAGCTTGCCCTCGAAGCGCTCGAACAGCGTGAAGGCGTCGGCGGTGGCGCCGGCGAACCCCGCCAGGATGCGGTCCTGGTAGAGGCGCCGGACCTTGCGCGCGGAAGCCTTGATGACAATGTTGCCGAGGGTCACCTGGCCGTCTCCTCCCATGGCGACGCGGTCGCCGCGGCGGACTGACAGGATGGTGGTGCCGTGGAATTGGGGGAGGTCTTGGGTCATTTCAGGGCTATATCACGCGCAGGCTGCCAGACTGCCGGCGAAATCGCTTATTTCAAGCGGGGGGTTTCAGGTCGACTTGCGCCGTACCAAGATGGCGTACCGGTTCACGCCCAGGGCTTCCAGCAGCGCGGCGTTGAGTTCGTTGATGCCGGTGAGGATCACGCGCTTGCCGGCCAGCTGGATCGCCTTGATCACGTCGAAGAAGGAGCTGGTGAAGGAGAAGTCGATGCGCAGCACACGGCCCATGTCGACCACCACCTCGGTGCGTGTGCTGGCATAGCTGTTCAGCTCGGCCATCTGGTTGCCGCTGGCCGCCGCGAGCACGCCCTTCATCTCGAAACCGGCCTCGGGCTGCGCGGCAGCTTCCGCGCGCGCGCCGGGCGCGGGCCTGGCCTGCGATGCGGTCACCGTGTTGACGTACACCTCCCAGTTGGGCGGCGACATCTCGAAGGCGACGGCGTATTCCAGTCCCAGGTCCTCGAACTCCTCGGACTTGTTCTGCAGGATCAGCAGCTCGAAGAGCAGTAGCCAGTAGGGTTTGTGGTCCTCGGTCGCCTTCTCGTTGTAGGCGGAGCGCAGCGTCTTCTCCAGCACTTCCATGTTGTTGAACCACATGGGCGCCTTCTTGCGGCGCAGCCGCACCAGCGCCGAGGCCAGCAGCGTCGCTTCCCCCGGGCCAACCATTCCGACCTTGGCGACATCCAATCGAACCGTTCCCTGCGACTCCGCGAACGCTACGAATTTGTCGATCTCCCCCGCGAGGTCACCGTCGGGCGTGGGCTTGAGCGCGAAGAAATCCTTGCGGTCACGGCTCTGGGCGCGCCGCGGATCGCTGCCCGTGTCCCCCACCTCGGACCAGGCGGGGGGTGACTGCTCGAACTTCACCGTGAACAGCATCGAGAGGTTGTCGTACTCCTCGCGATTGTTGGCGAACTGGTGCAGCTCGAACAGCATCAGCCATGCCTGCTTGTTGTTGCGGCCCAGGGCGTCCTTGATCTCCTGCTTGAGGAGCGCAATCGCGGCCGCAGCGTGGTTGGCGGAGTAGAGGACCGCCGCCTCCTGCGCCGTCGGCAGCGGGGCCGAGTGGTACTCCTCCGTTCCCTGGCGCGCGGCCGGGCGGGCAGGGCGTGCGCCGGCCGCGGGGCTGCTGGTGGGCGAAGGTGTCATGTCTGCGATGTTACTTCGTCAGGCAACGCAGTACGCGAGGCCTTCCTCGAAAAGGCGCCGCGGGATTTTCCGGCCGATGAACACCATCACCGTCTCGCGCGTTTCGCCGGGTTCCCATTCCTTGCCCGGCGTGCCGCCCATCAGCATGTGCACGCCCTGGAAGATCATCCGCTTGGGCTCGCCCTGGACGTTGATCACTCCCTTGTAGCGCAGCAGGTCCTCGCCGTAGTTCTCGACCATCAGCGAAAGGAAGGTCTCGATCTTCTCCATCTGCATCGGGCGCGCGTCCTTCCACACGAAGGAAGTCACGTCGTCGTCGTGCTCGTGGTAATCGCTGGTGAGGAATTCGGGGTCCACCTCGAGCGCGGCGTTGAGGTTGAAGCCGCGGATGTCGAGCAGCTCCTTGATGTCGGCGTTGCCCATGTGCACCCGCGATTGGTGCGCGCGGGGGTTCATCTGCCGCAGCCGCTTCGCCAGCGCCTCGACCTTTGCATCATCCACCAGGTCGGTCTTCGACAGAAGGATGCGGTCGGCAAACCCCACCTGGCGTCGTGCCTCGTCGTGCTGGTCGAGCTGCTTCTGCGCGTGCTTGGCATCGACCACCGTCACCACTGCGTCCAGGAGGTACTGGTCGTGGATCGCCTCGTCCATGAAGAAGGTTTGCGCTACCGGCCCCGGATTGGCCAGCCCCGTGGTCTCGATGATCACGCGGTCGAACTTGAGCTTGCCCTGCTTCCTCTGCTTGCCGAGGTCGCCCAGGATGCGCACCAGGTCGCCGCGCACGGTGCAGCAGACGCAGCCGTTGTTCATCTCGACGATCTGCTCCTGCTTGTCGCGCACCAGGATGTCGTTGTCGATGCTCGACTCGCCGAACTCGTTCTCGA